>JABSQK010000313.1 GCA_013215875.1 Lentisphaeria bacterium | reverse complement strand
CTGCAATGCGAAAAGAGATTATTGCCTTATCATATTTGCCATCCTGCTTTTTCATTCTCGCCTGAATTTTTTTGATCCTTTTATTCAGTCTTTCTTTTTTTAATACAGCCTGGCTCTTTTTTATTGTAATAGGATTTTTCTTAATTGCTTCTTGTGCTTGTTTTGCGAGCAACCACGACCGGCTGTTTTGCGCCTGATTCTTGACAATAAAACTTAAGGTCTCATTGACCATATCTATATTCTGCTGGTCGAGTGCAAGCTTTACTAAACGTATCGCACATGTTCCAGAAATTCCAGGTACATTCTCATGCTTTTTTATACCATTTTGAAGTATCCATTTTGCATCATAAAAGCGCCCTTCAGATTCGTAAAAATCAGCCAGTTCCAGATAGGCTTTTAAACTCGTAATGGGTTGATTTATAGAGTTGAAACCTGTCATTCGAGTAAGAATTTTGAGTTGTTTATTTTTATCTTGTCTATCCGTATAAAAAAGTAGTAAGCGTTCAGCAGCGCTTGCAGCCCACTTTCCGTCCGGACCCTGATAGTTGTCGACGATAAACCACAAACATTTTTCATATAAAACATCATTATTCTGTTTCTTAAATTGCCGGGCAGCATATATCGCTGTTCGCTCTTCTGAACGTGCTTTTTTAATCATGAATTCAACGCGTTCATCATCGTTAACTGGCATCTTTTGTTTTGCATTAAAGTAACTGAGATCCAAACTCTCTTCCCATTTTGTTGGGCTTATGCGTAATTGACGTGGTTTCTGACTAATACGGGGATCCTCTTTTGACTCAAGTCGGCCGCTTTCATTTTTTTGATTCACAAGCGGGCTTGAGTGAACAACACTCCTGTTTTGAGGAACGATATATAAAAATGCAGTGATCAATGAAAGCATCGCTGCCAGAAAGACAGAGGCCTTTGTTAAGTTACTTAATTTATAGGATTGAATAGCGATTTGCTGTTCGCTGGTTTTCAGGTCCTCATTGCCAATATGGAGCATGTCATTCTTTTTAGGTGAAAAGAGTGGTGTCTTTTTAGATTGCACACGTTTAATATCATCAATAACCGCTGTCCATGAGTCATAACGCTCATGCCGGTCTTTCGCCATCATATTGTATATTAAGGTTTCACATTCCAGGGATAATTCCTGGTTTCGTTTACGAGGTGAGGGGAGCTTTTGCATGATGTGCATGGTGATAACCTGTACAGGGCTTTTATCATCGAAAGGTAATGTCGCAGTGGCCATGTGAAAGAGGCTGGTACCCAGGCTGTATATGTCGGCTCTGAAATCCAGATCCATCCGTCCTTGTCCCTGTTCAGGGCTCATGTAGTGAGGCGTTCCTATGGCCATGCCCGCTTGAGTGATATCGTAGGTATCGCTGGCTCGCTTGGCTATTCCCAAGTCGCAAAGCTTCACCTCGCCTTCATCTGTGATTATGATATTTGCTGGTTTGATATCGCGATGCAAGAGTTTTTGGTGGTTCCAGGCATAATCCATGGCTTCGGACACTTTTAAACAATAATGTAAAGCATCTTCTTCGGCAATCGGTTTATCAGTCCGTGCTAAAATTTTGTCTACAGATTCCCCTTCGACTAAAGCCATTGCCAAATAAAGGCTTTTACTATAGCGGTTTGCTTCGTATACAGTAACAATATTTGGGTGTTGAAGCGATGCGGATGCACGCACCTCGGATAAAAAACGACGAACTGCGTCATCATGCTTTTCATATTTATCATTGAGAATTTTAATCGCTACATGGCGGTTTAAAGATATCTGCATTGCTTCGTAAACCCGCCCCATTCCGCCAACACCAATAAGGCGGATAATTTCAAACCCTTCCACCTTTGTGCCAGGAGCGAGAACGCCTTTGCGCTGTTCGTCCGGAACACGTATTTCTTTCTCGCATTTAGAGCAGTAGACATACTTGTCGGTATCGTCATACTTATCGACTTTTGAATTGCAGTCAGGACAGAAAAAACTCATTTAATTCTCTTATGGGTTAGTTACTCTATACTATAGGAGTATAACGTGCGAAGTCTATATTTTATTGTAATTCTGAAGGGTCGTGCCGGCATTTAAACAAACGCTGTATAATCCATGCCTTTGCGCGTATCTTCAGCTATTTTGCGAAGGACTATCATGCTATCGCTTACGTATGGCTCAAGATGTTCTTTGAAGTGTTCGGTGCAGTGAAAAGGTTTTCCACTGATGGAGCTGAAAGGCTTTGTTGTCAGTAAACCATTTTGTAAAGTGACAGCTTCGTAATTGTGATTCGTTGTCCAGAACGCTGCAAAATGCTGGAGCCCCTTCAAATACATATCATGCAATATTATAAGGCCACCAGGATCCATCATTTTATCACAATAAAATGCTTCGAGCATGACATAATCCAGTAGGTGCCAGCCATCGATAAAGGCCAATTGAATTCGTGTTCCTTGCTTGAGAATTTCCGGGAGCGCAGTGTGGGCGTAGTCCTGATAAAATTCAATCTTATCTTCCATATCACAGATACGAAATGCCTGACGCCCAATATCGTGCCAGTGACTGCTTTGCTTAGGATCAATAATATGCATGCTCTTGTCATCAAAACTGTCAG
>JABSQK010000312.1 GCA_013215875.1 Lentisphaeria bacterium | reverse complement strand
TCCATTATATTTGTTTCACTCCAGGTCATGACCAGTCTCCTTATTGACTGGTCTGATTATACATAGAAGTGTTACCTATGTCCTGAACCTAAACTGTTACCCATGTCCTGAACCTGGACCCTCCGATGCCCAGTGAATATAAATGCCCCCGAGCCCAGAGTGTGTGAAAAAGGATGTTTTTTCTATGTAGTTAAGCGATTCTTCGCTGTCAAAGCTGCGAAACGCCCAAGAATGGGCTCACTACATAGCGCGTTTACTGCATTCTGGCACTATTTGGAAAGTTCTATGTGTTTTTCACACAGCCTCGAGCCGGGCGCGTACCCGGAGGAGAATAGCGTCTTGCAAAACGCACCAAGGGCCCAATGCGCATACTTTAACGAACGAATTATTATCGGATCTTAAATCGATCTTCTTCGCGGAGAGGTATTTCAGTTTTTATTAATTCATCTACCCGTGCAAGGGAAGGACCATGGGAAATTTTCTGTTCGAAAATAGCGAGTCTAGTTTCCAATCCCTGAACGTCTATTTCAACGTCGCCAGTAAACGCGTTTTTCACCCAGCCTGTAAGACCCAAAGCACTAGCAGCATCCTGTGTGAAAAAGCGAAAACCAACGCCTTGAACCCGGCCTTTTACAACGATGTGATATCTTAATTCCATACGAACCATTTAAACGTAAAAAGCGCAGGCTAAGCCTGCGCTAAAATTTTTGTATTGCCCTGCTCGGTACCGACTTTATCAGCGTTTGGCAACCGCCGCCCGCTGTTGAATTGCCCGCAACCGACTCTTTACCAGCGTCATATTTTCTTTACTGCCACTGGATGGATTTTTGCTTATTTCGATAAGGTACTTTACATAGCGACTCCTGGCGACCTTGTCGTTTTGTAAATGCTTTTCGAAAACAATCGCCATTTGTATAAATGGTGTGGGATCGCTCTTATCAACACGGTAGGCCGCGCTAAATTTTTGAATACTGCCAAAATATTTTTTCTGTGAGACTAGGAGCCTGCCCCATTGGTTGTGAAAAGCGGGATCGAAACGAAACTCATCCATCATTACGGCCTGCTGAAAATACATATCTGCTCTTGGGTTTTTAGTTTCGGCCGCACAATGCAGCAAGAGGGCTAATGTGTTTGTATCTCCCGGCTTTAAATCATTGGCCTTCTCAAGAAACGGCACTGCTTCCACCAGGCGGCCTTCCTCCATGTACAATTTTCCCACAAGGAAGTTGAGCATAGGGCTTTCAGGATAACGCTCCAGGCCTATTTCTGCAAAATCATTTGCTTGGTCGATTTTGTTTGTTTTCATTAAGCTGATCATATAGAAACAGTAGAGCCTATCAGCGTCAATTACGTCATCCATCATTTTCTTTTTTAGGACGAGGGGCTCGAGCTTTTCCTGGACTTCTTTCCAGCTTTCGGGATTATTTGTTGCCGCAAGTTCTTTGCATTCAGTCAATACCTGTTTGTAATTGACCTGGCCACACGACGTAATAAAAAAACACAGCACCGCTGTGCACAAGGGTAGTTTAAAGATGAACATATTAATTGCCTCCTGAACATTTAATTGCCTCCATGCGGAGTTACCCGCATCATTAGCATAGCCACCTAAAAACATTTTTGAAGTATTTATGAGAATTATTTTAGTTTTTTTTGCTTAAGCGAAAAAAGTCGTCAAGAAACAGTAAACGGAACATGGTTCGATGGGGCGACTTGCTACCAAAGAGAAAGCCGTGCCTGGCAGGTTTAATCAGCGTCGTAAATGAGGACCTTTTCCCACTGGCTGGCATTTTTTGCAAGGAAGTCTTTGTGCAGATCGTGCACCTGATATGCATCGTGCTGTTCCATGTTTTCTAAAAGAACAGTGAGGCAAAAGTCGTAACTGCGGTCGATTACCGGCCGGTCGGTTGTGGCAGGTGTTCCAATGAAGGTTCCTTCCGAATCTATTTCTTTGAGTGTTTCGAGATCGGCCAAAAAAGCGGCTTTCTGATCATCGCTTAAACTTTCTTTTAGCCAAAATACAACCGTATGTACCAACATGTTTCGTTCCTTTTGTTTTTTATTATATCCAAAGCTTCATGCGAACCCAGTTTATTGCTTCGCGGGTCCAGATCCATACATAGAGGCGTTGGTCGATATCGATTTTTGCAATGCCCTCCATGCCGGGCTTAAACTTATCTAAATCTAATTTGCCTATGGCGATTTTTGCTTTTATGCGAAACACATTTTTGCCTTCCAGGACTTCGGCAACCTTGGCAATTTCGATAACCGTAAATGTTATTTTCAATTCCGGGTGCCCAGCTGCAGCGAGCTCACCGACTTGATTTAATCTTACATCGGCAATCTGCTCTTCTGGAACGAAGATCAGAGCCTCGAGGCCGGTTGTTTTTACAATGCTTAAAAGAGATTCGCCATATTTAACAGGCGGATTCACCTTTTTTTCGAGCTCGTTTGAAATAATAGTGCCAGACAGAGGGGCATATAGAACAGCATATTTCAGTTTGTAGTTTAGCAGCTTAATATTTGCCTGATGCTGGTCGGCCCTGGCTTGAGCAATTTGTGCTTCGGCAGTTTTTGCTTCGTTCATAGCCACAGAGACTTCTTTGAGGGATGATTTGAACTCTGCCTCTACGGAAGCGAGCTCGAGGATGAGCTCATTGACATTCATTTCAATGAGCCTGTCTCCAGCGTCTATCTGGTCGCCATCCTTTACATAAATTTTTTGAATTGTTCCTTCGAATGGGGCAACAACAAACCGTTCTTTTTCGGGATTGAAACGAAAGCTGGCATCCACTTTGTACATGCCCTTTGCCTGGCTGAGAATAACACCAGCAGCAATCAATAAAATAATAAAGCACTTTGCCCAAGTATATTTTGCACCAACAAGCAAGGCGAAAAAATCCCGCATAACAAAACCAAGCTTTGCGCCAATCCATCTATCGCGATCGTATAGGTCGAGCAAGCGTGCGGCCATAAGGTCTGCAGAGAGGCGCATGATTTCCATGTCGTCGTGGGTAAATGGTTCATCTATGTTTCGTTCAAGACTAAGTACCGCCCGAACCTTGCCGTTGTACCGGATAGGAATGTTCATAATAGACGACGGTCCATGCTGAGATGAATAATAAGTGGCCGCCCGGCCAACGTAGTCGCCCTTAATTTGTGGATGAACAACTTCCATGTCCTGGTCGAGGCACTCTTCCATAGCGGCTTCGAGATCCTGGAGCATTTTCATTTTGCGATTGAATTTTTCCGTATGGCTCATGGCATAGATCCGCACATAGCGTCCTTTCAAGATGCCGAGACTCACCCTGCTGCAATTCCAGCCAGCGGCGATTTCATTGCACAGGCTCATGCCAAGCGACAGGAACTTATTTGAAAGATTTCCCTTGATAAGCATTTCAAATGCCTTGTGCACGCGTTCATTGCGGATCATATAGTTGTCTAGGCGCAAGCGTGATTCGTAAAGATCGATGAGCGGACGGCACAGGTGCAATTTTTCTTCGATGGCAGCGAGATTTTTTCCAATAGGCAACTGCACATAAAAGACTTCCATGGTAACAACACCGGATGATTTAAGCGGGTAGTAGATGAGGTAATCGATGGTCTTATCTGTTTTGCCGATTTCGTGTTTCACCAGTTCGTTTGAGACAAAGGTGCTGGGAACCATGCTGCGTGCTTTCTCAAGCCATGGGGGCGGAGCCTGGCGGTTTTTTACCGGTGGGCAGACTGCAAGAATTTCAGCACCCTCATTGCCGATGCGCAGAAGCATGGCGGCCTTGGCAGAACTAATTTTTAATTGGATGAGCAAGAGCCTGTTTAAAAACTCAGCGGGCTTTCCGCGAAACTCGAGCAACTCGGAAATCGCATCCTGAAGATTAAACTGTTTGACGGATTTATTCATTGATTACAACGCTGACGCGTTCGCCAACAAAGCGTTTATCAGGGTTGGGAACTTCGAGCCGAATGCGCAGGGTTTCGCTTCCTGCATCCGCGACAGATGAAACAAAAATGATTTTTCCCTGGCGTTTTTCGCCCTTGGGCTTGGCTGGAGATGCGGGAAAATGCACCATTAACTGGTTCCCTTTTTTCAGACGGCGGCCCCATTTCAAGGGAACAGGGACGTCAACCCATAGCGGGTTTATTTGGACAATCCGAATGACTGGTTTTTGCGGTTCGGCGGTCTCTCCCTTACTAACCAAGACCTGTTCGACCTGCCCGCTGACCGGGGCCTTAACAATGAGGCGATTGAGAATGAGTTTCGATTCCTCGAGCTTTATTTTGATCTGGTTGCGCTCATTGTTTAGTTGCTCAATTGTAAATACAGACGTTTTTGCAGTGAGTTGGGCATGTTCCAGCTCTTTCACGATGCCTGCACCCGACTCAAGTGCCTTCTTAAGGTGCTTTACGTCTCGATCACTCTGCTCAAGTTTGGCCTTCTCGCCTTTTAGTTTAGCATCGTTCTCGAGCTGAGCCTTTAGTTGGGCAATTTTATTTCGCTCGAGGTCTGAATTTAGCTGGGCCAGGAGTTGCCCTGCCTTTACGCTGTCTCCTTCTTTTATTAATACCTTGTCAATCAGGCCCGATGTAATAAATGACAAAGAGACATCTTTGCTAGGGCGCGTAATTGCTTCGACAGTGTCAGCTGCATACGCCAAAAGCACAAATAGAAAGAGAAAGAGAACTTTCATAAAATATGAGCAGGCACAGCGCAAACTGTGCACGCTCTGTTAATCTTTAGATTCTAAACGGCGATCTGCCGCATTTAATTTTATTTCACCAAACTGTTCTTCATACTGACCAACAACCTGCGACAGAGAAATCGCCAAACGTTTTGCGGTGTAATAGTTCATGATCACACGGCTGGATACTTTGAAGATGATTTCTGTAGACTTTGAATCACCTTGGGCTGGAACAGCCTGGTTAATTCCAAAATCCAGAAGAATTTCTTCCGTGGATGCAATTGGGCGAAATGAATTTGCATAGCTGCTATCCATGTCGCGTTGATCAATGCGCACGCGCACTGTTTGCTGGCCAGTTTGTTGGGCCGCTTGTTCTTCTACCGATTTGTCAGAATCACTCATTTTATCTTCTTCGCTCACAATGAACTCCTTTAATTTATTTTAGACAAAAGACAAGGTAGTTCAAAATGCCTTGATTTCGAGCTGTTTTTTGATGTTTTAAAGGACTGGCAATGGCACAATTTTAAGCGTTCGGGGCTTGGCTTTTGCCCGAATTCCACCTCAACAGGCGAGTCCGAGGGCGACGATTGAGATGCCAAAACCAGGGAAAGCCACCGGAATGGCTTGAAGAGATAATCAAACCCATTACTATAGGAATCACAAAATGAGGTATTTTATGAAAAAGTTGAACTGTTTAATTTTAAGTTGCGTTTTGGCCACTTTACTAAATTCTTGTAAAACTTACGAATATGAAGAACCCGAAGTTCTCCAGGAAGAACCAGCACCTGTCGAAGTTTTCTATGTCAGAAAAAAAGACGCCAAGAAGCAATACACGGTTTATTATTTAGATTTGAAATTCTGGAATCCATCAGAGAAATACCGCTGGATGGTCATGCGTTATTTTGGCGATACCAAGCTGTCGACCGATGGCGCATTTGGCAACAAAAAGCCCTATCCCCAGCCATTTAAAGGAAAAAAGTTTAAAGGAAAAGGCGGATCCGCAATACGCATCGACTTTACGGGAAGAAAGGGTGATTTATTCAGCGCCTGGTATATGCCGCCCAAGGGTGTGATTCACTTCAGGGAATACCGCGTTATGTCGGAAAAAGCGTTTGATGTGTTTGAGATTTGGCAGGTTGACAGCATCATGGTGAATGCATTTCATGAGTTGCGTGGATGGTTGCCGCATGAAATAAAGTGTGATAAAAGTGTTAGCATTCCCGAGGAAACCACGTTTAAGGATATGGACTGGGACGAAGACAGGGTTGGTTCGCGAATGGATTACAAAAAAGTAAAAGTCGAAATGTGTTCCACCTTTGTAGACCATCGCTGGTCGGTGCCAATCATCGCTCTCTCCAGAGAAGAAGCAAAGAAGCGCAAAGAGGCCCGCCTCAAGCGTATGGATTATTGATTCAGACTAATAAGCTAATACTGCAGCCTGTAATGCGTCAATAAATCGTTCTATATCAGCATGAGAATTTTGTATTCCAAAGCTTGCCCTAAGAGTACCAAATGCCACCTCAGCGCTGTATCCCATGGCCGTCAGGCTTGCACTGGGTGCCTTTGAACCTGCGCTGCAGGCACTGCCAGCAGAAATCATTACACCACTTTCCCCTAAGATCCTCATGAGCACAGCAGCCTGGAAGCCGGGAAGTGAGAATGCCAAAATAAATGGCGATGCACTTGGCTCGGAAATCATCACAAGCTTCAAAGGGGCGCCTTGCGAATCTTTCAAGTCCGCCAGGCGTTCACGCAAGGCTGCATTGAGCTCACGGGCGTTTGCGATAAACTGATCATTTCCCATCAACGATTGCACCGCGTATGAAAATGCCAGAATGCCGGCGGGATCAAAACTGCCACTGCGAATATTGTTTTGCTGGCCGCCGCCGCTGAAAAGAGGGTCAATTTCAAGCGATGGACGAAAAACCAGGGCGCCAACTGCGCCTGGACCGTGAACCTTGTGAGCCGAAAATGAACACAGGTCGATTTTTGCTTCATTCCACGGAATGGGCGTTTTTGTCAGGGCCTGAACAGCATCGACATGAAAATGGCAATTGGGGGCTTTGCTGTCGAGCAAGCGGCGGATATCGAGTAGATTCTGGATATTGCCAGTTTCCCCATTGACCAGGCCGACGGTTAATAAATCGACTGTGTTATCGAGCTTTTGCTCAAGATCGACAAGGTCTAATTGTCCATTGGCAAGCACATTGACAAATACACAGTCTGCAGCCACATCTTCAACGCTCTTTATAATGCTGGGATGGTCAATTTTTGTGCTTAAAATCTTTTTACAATTCAGCCCTTTAATGGCGATGTTGTTGGACTCTGTGCCGCCACTGGTCCAGATAAGCTCAGCATCGTTAAACTGGAGAGTGTCGAGAAACTGCGCTTTAGCAGAATCGAGCTCGCGTTTCAAGAGTTGGCCATGCTTGTGACCCGAAGAAGGGTTTATGTAGGCATATGCCCAGATGTCTGAAAGCTGATTTCTTAGGTCTTCGAGCAGGGGAGACGATGCCGCATTATCAAGATATACTGCAGTGTCATTAAATTTCTGAGTAAAAAACATTTGAATTGGTGGCCTGTTTGACATAAAATCAGGTAAATGTGTGTCTATTTTACAGCAAAGCAATAGATTTATGAATGAGATTTTATTTAGCCAAGAGGCAATAGCAGAACGTGTGCAGACACTTGCGAGAGAAATCAATTGTCATTACGCTCAAAAGCTCTGTGTTATTGTGTTATCGAACGGCGCGATGTTTTTTGCCAGCGACCTTCTTCGGCTATTAGAGATGCCCATTGAACTTGACAGCTTGGCAGTATCATCGTACATTGGTACAGAGAGTTCAGGCGAAATCTGTTTTCGTTCTGAGCTTAAGGTTGACATCTCTGATAAGGACGTGTTGATCGTAGATGACATATTTGAAAGTGGCCAGACTATCGATGCGGTATTTGAATACTTAAGAAGTCATAAGGCGAGGTCGGTGAAAACCTGTGTATTGCTGCTCAAAAACTGTGAGCGCAAGACGGCACGGGAACCTGACTTTTCCGGGTTTACAATTAAAGACGAGTTTGTCATAGGGTATGGTATGGATTACAACGAGCTGTATAGAAATTTACCCTATATTGCAATAATGAGAGATAGAAATGGAAGTTCCGGATAAAAAGAACTTAAAGCAGGCCGAAGAAGAATGGATTCGCCAGATGTTTTCAGGCACGATCCATAATATTGGCAATGTGATTACCGTTGCCAGGCTTGCAGTAAATGAGCTCGAAGAGGCCAGTAAAGAAAAAGAAGACGTGCTTGCTGTAATCCTCAATGAACTGCTTCCTCCGCTGAAAGAGCACAAAGACAATGGCACATTATCGTCGTTTTTAAGCGAAGGAGCCGGGGGTGCCGAATATATTGACAGCGTCATTGAGCTGCTCAACCATCAAAAAACACTGCTCATCACGGAACAACAGGAAATAGTGGGTGCCTTGAACGGCAAACTGGACCACATCACCGAAATCGTTGAGCTTCAGCAACGCCTTGTAAGTGGTATTGGCAAAGAGGACTTTCTTTCGATTAAGAGCATGGTAAAAGATGCATTGAAGATGATGAATGAAGCGCTGCTTCGTCATGTTGTGGACCTTGAAGAGGACTACATCGATGAATTGGATGTCGAAATCGATGGATCGATGGTTATACAGGTCTTCATTAATATATTCAAAAATGCCATAGAAGCGTTTGATGAGGGAAGCATCAATGACCGCAAGATGAAAATTGTCGTGCAGAGGGAGAAAGGCACGAAGACAGTCGCATGCCGCATCTCTGATAATGGTCCTGGAATTGCTCCCGAGCATCTCGATAAAATTTTCAACTACGGCTATACCACCAAGATTTCCGAACAATATGGCCGCGGTGTCGGCTTGCACTTTTGTAAGCAAACGCTTGAAAAATACGGGATTGAGATGGCCGTCGAGTCTGAATTAGGCAAAGGCACTTGCTTTGTCATCTATTTTCCCATTCGGCAAGGAGGGCTTACCGCAATCAAATGACGCCCAATCGAAAAATACTTGTTGTCGATGACCAGGAGGATTTGCGCTTGCAAGTCGCCCGAATCCTGCGTAAGAAAAACTCCGAAAACGACACTGGCTCCCTGATAGAGCAAATTCGCAAACGCATCAAAAAAGACAAAGCCCCAAGCAAAACCAGTAAAGTGAATTACCAGGTAGATACTGTTGGGCAGGGCAAACAAGCCTACGACTTAATTAAAGAGTCTTATGGCAGCCATACCCCCTATGCCCTGATGTTTTTGGACATGCGCATGCCGCCGGGCTGGGACGGGCTGGAAACCGCGCAGCGCATACGGTCCATAGATAAAGAGATCCAAATCGTCATCATGACTGCGTACGCTGACTATGAGCAACAGGAAATCGCCGAAAAGATTGGCGAACCAGACAAACTTCTTTACATAAAGAAACCGTTTCAAACCGAAGAAGTACGGCAGCTCGCCCTGGCAATGACCGAAAAGTGGAACATGAACAAGCGCGAAAAAGAACGCTTGCTGCTAACCAATCGCCTGATGCGGGAAAACACGTTTTTAGCGCGGCACCGTTTTGAATCTATTGAAGATACATACCTGACAATTTTAGATGTTTTTATCTCATTCCTGGATGCCAAATCAGGCATCATTGCAGACCGCAAAAATCCCAAAGTACTGAGCAGCAGCAATGTGGAAAATGAGAAAAAGTTCTTAAGCCGTGCAATGAGTTTTGATCAAACAGAAAAGAAAAGTGAAAAACACCTGCTACTTCCTTTTAATCTGGAAGAACTTGATGGCTTTATCTATGTTGAAGATATTGATTTGGACTTTGATTATGAACAAATAAAGCCCTATCTTGATATTTTATATGAAACATCGCGCGAAGTATTGATCAATGCCTTTTTGCTTGACTCCCATGAAGCAGAAAAGCAGCTGGCAACTATTGGGGCAATCACCAATATGATGACTGCCAAGCTGAATGCTGCAATGGAAGAAATAGAAGCCTGTACAGAGCGCTTAAAGACAATGTCCAGTAGCAACGAACAAGAGTCCCTCTGTGAAACAATAAACAGCACAGCAGATAAAATCTTGAAGCTCAGTCATGAAATTGAAAAATACAGCAAGAGCCAGGATCACGGGCAGGAGCTCGAACTCAAGGATTATCTCTTAAAGCAGCTTATACAAGACCTGTTGAGTAAGTATAAAGAGACTTCGCAGATTGACTTTGTTGAAGAGATAGACCCTGCTCTAAACATCCATTGCAACCAGGCGGAGTTTAAGCAAGCCATAGATAATATTGTACAAAACTCGATCGACGCACTGAATACGGCCGGGCGGAACGACATGAAATTAACAATTACTGCAGAAGAAGATGACGGCCAAATAAAACTGGCAATTAGTGATAATGCAGGGCGCATGCCGGATGAAATCTTCGATCACCTATTTGAGCCCATGGTGAAAGACGCGGTCGACGAGCTTGGACTGGGAACAACGATTAGCAGAAACATAATTGAATTGCACAAGGGCAGCATTGACTGCGAGCGTCTGGACGACGGCACCCGCATCAATATAACATTACCTGGCGGCGCATAAAAGGAATTAAATGCCGGAAAACAAACAGTTGGGTCAGGAAATCTGGCGAATAACCCAAATAATCATCCAAATAGGCCTTCTTTCCATCGTCATTTATTATGCCCTTCGATTTATGCGCGGCACACGGTCTGCCATCATACTGGTCGGCATTACCATTATTACCAGCCTGGGCTGGGTCATATCGCATTTCTTAAATCTGCAAGTATTTGAATGGATGTTCAGCCAGGTTCCAGCACTTCTAACCTTTGCCTTGATCATTCTTTTTCAACCCGAACTCCGAAGGGCCTTTGCAGAAATTGGCAGCAATCCGAGACGACTTTTTGGAACACATGCTGTACTAAATGATTCGATCGACTGTATTATCGACACGGTCTTTCAACTTGGCTCAAAAAAAATCGGTGCATTGATAATTCTTGAACGCGAAATCCCCATGCGAGCCCTGGTCGAGACCGGTGTGCCAGTAAACGCACCTTTAACAAAGGAACTGTTAATAACAATCTTTTATAAGAACACCCCCCTGCATGATGGAGCAGTCATCATTAAAGACAATGTCATTGTTGCAGCGAGTTGTTATATAAGCAGCCTGTCGCAAAGTTCCTTAAGCAAGGACCTGGGAACTCGTCATCGTGCGGGGGTAGGCGTGACAGAAGACTATGATGCCCTGGCGGTGATCGTATCGGAAGAAACCGGAAATGTCAGCTTGTCAAATGGGGGTCTTTTGGCACGCGATATAAATAAAACAAACTTACGCCGCCACTTAACGAATTACCTGATAAAGAATAAAGATAAAAATTTAAGTGACCGCTTAGAAAAACGCAAAGAGGGGGAAGATGCTGAAAAAGATATTACTTGAAGACTGGATGCGCAAGCTGGCCGCAATCATCTTCGCGCTGCTGATCTATTGGTCGGTCCACCTGCAACTTCAGGAAGAGGAAACTTTTCGCAATGTCACCGTGGTGATCAAGTCGAAGGACAACAAGTTTTGCGTTCTTGGCACACAAAGCCTGACCACGACGATAAATGTGCGCGGTGCCAAGCGCAACCTAAGCAATATTGTAAACAATAAAATACCGATTATCCATTATATTCAGAACCCCAGCTCCGGGTCATACATTGCAAAAATCCGGGCGCACGATGTGGAGCTGCCATCTGGAGTATCGGTGCAAAATATTGAGCCATCCACCTTTACCGTAGAGGTGGACCAACTCACACAGAAAAAAGTAAAAATTTCATTGGACCGCTCACCGGAAGCGGATGGCTACACGCTTGAAAACTATCGCTTGAGCCCCGATGAAATAACAGTCTATGGGCCACAAAGCGTGCTGGATAACATTATTGAAATCTTCACAGAAAGAGTCTCTTTAAAAAATATCGCAAACCCTTCCTGGGAGCAGGAAGTAAACCTTATTAAAAAGCCGGATGTGAGCTATTCCACCGACAGCATAAAGGTGCAGATAACCATGAGGCCCAACCTCGACAGTCAGAAATTTGATCAAATCCCTATAAAGATTATGTCAGCCGCGGGCAAGCGGTCAGTCGTATTATCAGTAAAATTTGTTGATGTCACCGTCTTGGGCTCGCCAGAGAGCCTGCGCTTTCTGGATAAAAGTTTTATAGATGCCTATGTCGACATTGACGATCTTAAGGGCGAAAATGAACTGGATGTGGTGGTCAAGATTAAAAAAAATGAGGGCAAGTTCAAGCGCGTTCTAATCAGCCCTAAAAAAATACGTGTCAAAATTAAAACCGACTAAGCGTCTTGAGGGACATGATACTTGCTAATCTAAAAGCCCGGGTAAAACAAATAGAAATAAAAACCAGTCGGCTGGTTACAGAGCAGTTTGTTGGGCTTTACCACAGTGCCTTTATGCATCAGGGCATTGAATTTTCGGAACTCCGAGAGTATGTGCCAGGTGATGATATTTCGGAAATCGACTGGTATTCCACAGCAAAATTTCAAAAGCCTTATATTAAAACCTTTGTTGAAGAGCGCGAGCTACCCGTGCATATTCTTGTTGATATCTCAGGATCGATGATCTCAAAAAATCACGGGCGTGCAAAGCTTGAGATTGCTGCAGAACTTGCAGGGCTTCTTTCCTTATCTGCCATCCGCAATAACAACCGCGTATCGCTGACGCTTTTTAGCAATGAGGAAAAGCTCCACTTGCCTTTGAAGCGGGGTCGCAAGCACTGGCAGCGCATCATCCATGAACTTCTGTCTATTGAGGTTCACCATGAAAAAAGCGACTTTAAACAGTCTTTTACGGGCTTTAATAATGCGAGTCATCGCCGGGGAATTGTGTTTATCATCAGTGATTTTATCGGGGCAGAAATCGACAGTTCATTGCGTGGCATGAGCCGGCATCACGATACGGTTGCGATTCGATTACGCGATTACTACGATAGCGAGTTGCCAGAGGGCGGCTTGCTTACCGTGGAAGATCCCGAAACGGGCCGACAGCAATTGCTGCCTGTTTTTAGCAAGGCGTTTCGCAAGCGCTATACTGCGCTTCAAAAGAAAAACCATGATTCTGTAAAAATGGATCTATTGAACAGCAAAGTAGATTTATTGGATATCGGCACGGAGGGTGATTCGTTCAAACCGCTCATTCAGTTCTTCAAAACCCGGCATAAGAGAAAAACCTTGTCGCAATAATGACGACTGAGCCGCTTGCAAATAATCGTGCAAAACACGATTATTAAGGCTAAGCAAGATCAAAGCTCAGTTTAATTCCGCCTTCATGAAGGAGTAGCTGAGTTAGTTCGACCGAGTCGACAGGCATCCCGTCTTCTGACTGAATCAGTTTGGTAAAATCGACTTTAACAGACTGCTTGTCAGCGTCTACGTAAATGCCCTTTTCCGAGATTGGTTTTATTTGCTTGAATAGCTGCCGCTTGGCAAGCGATGTTTTAAGAATGGGGTTTAAAAGAAAGCTCACAGGACTTTTTTCGAGAACCATATCTTCCAACTCAAGGACCAGCCCTTGATCTATTGAGAGACCGCAGCGAAGATGAAGAAGAATCATACTGTTTCTGGCTTTTTCATGAATAACGCCCGCATCAATACGGCATGAGAGGACAAGGTGCGGATCAACATAGTCGATATTGCTTATGGCAAAATCATCTTTTCGCAGGGCCGTTGCGAGCTTTTGCAAGTCTTTAAATGCCAGGTAGAGCTCCATCAGTCGACCGTTATCTGCAAGCCCTGTTCATCGAGCTCCAGGTCAATTTGGAAACGGATACCGCGGTGATCAAAATGGCTTTTAAGCGAGAGGGTTTCCAGGCATAAGCCATCGTCATTATTTTGCTCAGGCAGACTAATTTGCAGTTTTTTGAGCACTGGCTTTAGCAGTTTTACCTCCGCAGAAGAGGCCTTAAGATAGCTCATCGATCATCTTTTGTTTTAAGCTTTGGTAATCTGTTTTACCTGTGCCAAGCAAGGGAATTTCATCAAGCTCAATGGCTTTTGTGAGTCGGGCTAAATTGGAGAACCCAGCCGCTTTTAATTCGTCATTTGCATCGCCTGTACTAATGCCTTCACTGCTAAACAAAACCAGCACTGGCCGTTCGCCGTCAATTTCTTTGGCGCTGACAGCAACCTTTATATTGCCCTCTTCATCATTTGGCCATTTTTTTCGCAGGGCATCTTCCATGGCCGGCAGGCTGATCATTTCGCCACCCACTTTTACAAAGCGCTTCATGCGTCCCGAGAGTGTCAGGTTGCCAGCGTCATCGAGAAAGCCCAGGTCGCCGGTAATATAATAGCGCTTGCCGTCCATCTCATGAAAGGCATCGCTTGAATCTTTGGCGAGATAGCCTTTAAAGATATTGCTGCCGCAAGCAAGGATGAGCCCCCGTTCGCCCAATGCCAGCTCTTCCCGGGTTTCAGGATCGACTATTTTTATTTGGACATCACCGATAGGTTGCCCGACGCCAACGCGCGGCTGGCCCGGTGGCGTTACGGTTAGAACCGGAGAGGTTTCAGTAATACCATAGCCTTCGACAACGATTATATCGAGGCTTTTGGCTGCTTCGAATAGTTCGTCCGGGGCCTTCTCTGCGCCACTGATGACAAGCCTCACGCTGTCCAGCTGTGACGGGTTGGCAGCTTTAAATATGCCATTTAAAAAAGTGGGAGTCCCACAAAATATTGTCGGTTTCCACTTCGCAATTCCTGCTACAAGCTTACGGCTTTCAGTGGGGTTTGGATAATAGACTACGCGTAATCCTGAGGTGAGAGGAAAAATGCCGGTAATCGTAAATCCAAATGAATGGAAAGGCGGCAGAAAGCCGTAAATAATATCATCATTTTTTAAACCGGCGAGGTCGTAGGAGCCATTGATGTCCGAAATTAAGTTTTTATGGCTGAGTGGTACGCCCTTTGGGGCTGCCTCAGAGCCGCTGGTAAAAAGGATGACAGCAGGTTCATCGACAGGCATTTTATCAAACCCAAATACAGGGCCAAGCGCCTCGGCGGACTTCCGGCAATTTAAGACAGCCCGCAACTTGTCTCCGAGGCCGAGCTCTTTTTTAATGTCCTCCATGGTCCATAAATATTCTTTTAAAAGTTCAAAGTTAAGCTGCTCGACACGGTCTAGAAATAGACCGGAACTGACAATGCGCTTGATGCCGGAAATCTCGAGCACATGTTTAAAGTTTGCATCGCCCAGCGTCCAGTTAATCATTACCGGGACTTTTCCAGCAACTAGCACGGCCATAATCACAAGGTTTGACCCGGCAGTGGCCGGCAGCATAACTCCAATGCGGTCCTCTTTTTCTTTGCGGAAAACATCCGCTAAAACAAGAACTGCGAGTTTCGCTTTTTTATAAGTGAGCAGCATGGTGTCGTCTGCCATGGCAATTGCCTTGCCCATCCTGTCGCAGGTTGTAAGAAAATTGTGCGGCACATTTTTTTCCAGATTGGGTAGAACCAGTCCGGGCCTGTTTTCTTCATGCCATTCCGGTGGAGCCTTAACGGGTTCTGAATCTGTGTCGCGGACTTCACCGGATGCCGCCGCCATTACATCGTGAACTGTTATAATGTCTTCGGGGTCGATGTCGGCCACCATAAATTCTTCAACGAGCCAGGTCGTCATGTCGGCAAGTGTCAATGAATCAAAACCCAGATCATTCATTAGCGACATAGCTGGTTTTATTTCAGCGGCATCACGTGACGCGAGTTTAGAGATTTCTTTAATTACTGCTGAGCGGACGGCATCGCTAATCTCAATATCGAGTATTTCTTTTTCATGAATTTCCGCTTTTTTATAATAGACTTTTGACCAGAGAGAGAGAGAGACTTTTTGTTCGGGCTCTACCCCATCCTTGTTGTACCAGTCCTCAAGCCATTTGTTAAATACGAGTTTGTCATCCATCGGCAGTTGATCCGTTACATCTTCGAAGTGAAGATTTACATGGCGGCGCGGATTGAAGAAGATCAGATTAATGAGTGTCCACTTGAGGCCATTTTTCAAAAGCGGCCCAAGTGGTGGTCGGTTTTGGTGAGTGACCCAGGCGAATGAACTATCGAGCAAGCCCGTGGTGCGGACCGCAACGATTTTAATACCAGGGGTCTTTTTGACAATTTCGAAAACACCGGAAGCGCCTCCGAGTTCTTCATAGCGGTGGCGCATTAAGCGGCCGGATGGATAGATCACCAGGTTGCTGCCTGTTTTCAGCGCATCGGCGGCAATATCGAGGGATTCATTTACGCGCATGCGTTTATAGGCGCTTGCCCCACCCTCAAGGCTTGGAATGGGTATAGCCTTTATGCAGGTAACCAGTTGCTTCAAGCCAGGCATATTAAAGAAAAACTCCACCATCATTGGCCGCAACTGAAACGTGCCCCAGGAATGGCTGATTAATATTGCCGGATCCATCTCTCCCGGATGGTTGGGTAGAACTAAAACCCCCTGCGTATCTTTCAAGGAAGAAAGTCCACTTACTTTTACTCGATATTTTATCGACAATATGAGCCGTACAAATAATGCTAAAAGACTTCTCAATTTAACTCCATACTAAAGATGTGTGTTTTCAGGAGATTTAGCAAAATACGAGCCCCCCTCAAGGCGCACTGCATTTGCATTCAAAACCAACCGTTTTTATAATAAATAAGAACGTGGAGAATACAATTGGAATCAAAAAGATAAGCAGAATTCAAAAGTATAGAAAAGAGGGTCTTTTGTCAGCTTTGGGAATATTTGTCAGTTTTAGTTGATCCCTCGTGTAAACATTCGTATAGTGAGTGCTTCCTTAGGCAAGCATGGGGCAAGGTTGGCAAAGATTGTGCTTATTTACAGCAGAATAACAATAAAGGTAGTATTGGAATGAAATTAAAGATTATCAGCAGTTACCCAAGCAGTGTTACAATTGGCAATTATAAATGGACTCCCGGCATTAACGAAATTCCACAAGAAAAAATGGACCTTATTCACTGGGATAGTGTAAAAAAAGATCTTCGCTTAAAAATTAATTCATAAAATAAGACCCATCAATTTATTTTGTCCGTACGAGCAAAAGCCGCCCATATGCGATTATGCTGGGCACTTTGCTTGTGATCCTACGACTGGCGTCATCTCTGACGAAAAGCGATAAAAAAAGCAGTTCGAAACCACCTTCTCCCAATGGCAATTCCAAGCCACAGACGATTGTTTTATTAGCTATTCAAGCTAGGGTTAATCGATTCAATGGAGAAAAAGATGTTATCGCATATTGATGAAAATAATCAACCAACGATGGTCGACATTTCAGACAAATCAGAAAGCTATCGCACTGCGCATGCACAGAGCATTGTTGTTCTGGGCGAAGCGATCATGGCGACATTGGAAGATGGCGACCTGCAATCGAAAAAGGGACCGGTTTTTCAAACGGCGATTATTGCAGGCACCATGGCCTGCAAAAAAACATCTGACTTGATTCCATTTTGCCATCCCCTGCAGCTCGAGAAATGCACGATTACAATCGCTGTGCGCGATGACGAATCGATTGTCATCGATTGTAGTTGCGCGCTTACATCAAAGACGGGCGTTGAAATGGAAGCTCTCACTGGTGCATCAGTTGCAGCACTCACTGTCTATGATATGTGCAAAGCAATGTCTAAATCGATTCGCATTGCGGAAACTCTGCTCATCGAAAAAACAGGTGGAAAAAGTGATTTCAATCGCGAATCCTGAACGTATTAAGCCCGGCGGCTTTCAGTTTAATCCCCTTGAGATAGCCATTTGCGGACATTCCAATAGCGGAAAAACCACGCTCATAGAAAAACTGATTTCCTCTCTATCAAAAACATACCGCGTGGCCTATGTAAAGCACGGGCATAAGTTCCAAATGGACACGAAGGGCAAGGACAGCTATCGCATGTGTGAAGCGGGGGCAAAAGACATCATCACCTGCTCCGAAGATACATTAATTTATCAAAACCCTGTACCGCAGAATCGTTACTATACGGCGACCCATGTTTTATCGAATGCGGATTTTGTTATAGCCGAAGGCTGGAAGAATACCCGCATTCATAAACTGGTCGTTCTTGATGACGAGATAGACCCGGATGCGTTTACAAATGTACTGGCTTGTGTGAGTGTTGGTGAACGGCCAGCAGGCTTGCCGGATAAATTTCTGCATATCGACCTGAATGATTGTGCTGGAATTGAAAAACTCATCCTGTCATTTTACGAGCAAGAAATTTCCAAACGCAAATTAAACGGTCTCATACTTGGCGGCGGGAAAAGTGTGCGCATGGGGTCCGATAAGGGCGAGCTGGCTTATCATGGAAAATCTCAAATACAATGGGGCATCGACTTGCTCAATGTTTTTTGCGAGACTGTATACGTATCGTTGCGACCCGACCAGGATGAGAAGTCCTTTGAAAATGCCAGTCGCCAGGACGATGTTTTTATTGGTATGGGGCCCATGGGCGGCATTCTCACATCTTTGAAATCCGACTCGGAAGCGGCGTGGCTGGTGATCGCCTGCGACCTGCCGTATCTTGAAAAAGAAAGCCTTGAATTCCTTTTGAAAAACCGCAATGCTTACAAAACCGCAACGGCTTATAACAGTAGCAGCGACGGCATGCCAGAGCCGCTTTGCACGGTCTATGAACCGAAGGCGATTCGGCCGATGCTGCAATTTTTAGGGCTTGGTTATCAATGTCCGCGCAAAGTTTTAATCAACTCCGAGTGCGAACTTCTTGAGCAAGCCAATCCACGTTGGCTCGATAATGTGAATACAATGGAAGAAATGCAGAGCGCCAGGAACGAGCTGAATTAAGGGTTCAGGCCGTTAACGACGAGAAAATTCCAGTCGCCGATTTGAATCCAATCGCCATGAAAAAGCGGGTTTTCACCTACCCTGCGACCATTTTTCCAAATGCCATTGGTGCTGTTGTTATCTTTTATATGTAAACCTTCCTCACTTAAGATTATCCGGGCATGATCCGCAGAAATTTTTGTTTCATCGATGTGGATTTCGGCATCGGCAGTCCGGCCAATTGTAATGCTGCTTGAAACGGCGAGATGATTTATTTCGTTGATATCTTTAAAGTAAATGATAGTTGGGGTGGAAGGATCAAGCTTTAGCTTTGCATAGATTTGTTGAAACTGAATCACCCGGTCGACTACCGGCGCTGGCGCGGCATTGCTGATCATCGTATTGCGCATTTCTTTTTGCTGTTGAATATAATCTTCGAGAATGCGTTTGAATTGTTTACGGGCTTGCGGACTGTCTTTCATCATGGGCCCTAGATCATTTAAATCCGCCAGGAGCTTGACCAGCTCTTCTCGCAAAATATCGAGAAAGCTGCTTTTGTGTTGAAATATTGTGCCCTCGCGAATGCCAAGGTCGGCACTGACTTTATCTACAGGCTCTTCATAAATAACGTAGCGCCTAAAGCTTTCATATTTCTCTTCCTTAACACGCCCCCGGGCATTTTGCATAGCCTTATCGATCATGCGATTAAGCCAAATACGATCCATATCCGCTTCGTTATCGCCCTTTTCAATGGGCTCATAATCACTCTTTTCGTCCGGGTCCAGTTTTCCGTGTTTGCCCTCCCAGCGAAAATATTCAATGACCCGACCATTCGAGTTTTATTGAAAAAGAAGACGTACTCCAGCTATCTGTATACAAAAGAAAATAAAATTAAAGCGGTTCGTACAGTATCGAAATCCGGGCTGGAAAAAGTACCTTCTACGATAGTAAAAACTGAACAGACCCGCGCGATAAATGCCAGGCGGCGAGAATTAGTTAAGAGCACATTATCTGTAATTGAGGGTAAAAAGATAATCAAAACAAATAAGCTGCCTGTGGATATGCACAAATTCATCCAGGGAAAATGGTTTTTCGATGCAGACAAAACCCCCAATATATCAATATACAAAAACGAAAAAACCCCCACTTTAAAACAAATCTATAATGATTATCGAAAAAGTTATTATAT
>JABSQK010000311.1 GCA_013215875.1 Lentisphaeria bacterium | reverse complement strand
TCAAAGAAGCATTCCGTGATATTCGTAAACTAACGGAAGTGAAAAAGAAAGCAAAATCATAAGATGGATCGCTACTCAATGCGAATTAGTCGAGAAGCAGAATTAGATATTCTCGAAATTTGGAATTACATAGCTGAGTATGATTCATTTGAAAGCGCAGACCATGTGCTGGATATGCTAGAATCGACAATCACTAAAATAAAAGAAAATCCTGGTTGTGGGCACCTGGTCCCAGAACTGGAAAATGTCGACATATTTACATTTTTCGAATTTCACTGCAAACCCTGGCGTCTCATCTATAAAAAAGAAAAACAAAGAATCCTCCTCTTTGCAGTAATTGATGGTCGACGCCATGTGCAGGCTGTTCTTCAAAAACGAATTACTCGTCCATAGTTTTAAGTAGAAATCGCTGCGCTCTTAATTCACAATGAAGTAGATAAATTTAAGAGCACCATTCTTTTGTTGTGCTGTACTAATATGTCGCCGACGGTCAAAGAAGCGTGTACTCCTTTGGGTCCCCAAACTACCAAATCGTATTCTAGCCCATCAGCTCTGCTTTAAATGCCAATCGAATCACTTCAGTTAAGTTTTTCGGTATAAAAACAATCTGCCAAAGGGGGCCGGTTTTTTCATTATAATCATCGGGATGGATCTCAGGTGTGCGCAGTTCAAAACGTCCGGGTTGATCAACTGACAGTTTCCAGGGCTGGCCTTTTTGGGGAATGATCTTTGCATAATCACCTTCTAGTTCCACATCACAGCCAGTAATGAAAACTTCTTCCAGTGACTTTGGTACTTGGGTAAATGCAAAGGTATCGATACAGGTTAATGTGCGACCATCTCGAGCGAGATCCAATTCGCGTGTGAGTTTTGTCAGTGTCTCATCCGGGTATGCCCTGCGAAACTGCATGCAGCAGCCGTCCTCAGTACTATAGGTCATTTCACCGCGCCCTTCCCACCCGGGTTGTTGAAACAAACCGTTTACCACCGGCACAGAATGTCCGCGCGAATTGCAATAAAAAATATCATAGCGATCTTTGCTGAACGTACGTGCTGAATATACAGGTGCTCCCGGATCAGTTATAATATTAATACCATCGCGGTGCAGAATAAAACTGCCAAGATCATTGTGATTGTGATTATTACCATTATGATTACATGACGCACCCATGGTCGTGCCATTGTAGCAAAGCTTTAGAACACTCATATCATAGAGATAGACTTCTTCTGGCGATTCATAGCACTGATTTTCCGGAATAGCAAAAAGTGATTCCCAGAGACTTAGTTCAGGCGTGTCATCCTGCCAGCCAGTTAAAGCAAAGAGTTCTGGCACCGAATAAAAGTCATTGATCGCTGCAGCCAGATACGGTGGAAGTGCTTGCGGACTGCTATCGCAAAAGCTTAACTCTAGCCCAGTATCAATCGCAACTGCCAATGGATAACGACAGACCTTTTCCGCCAGTTCTCTGTCGAGTAAATTTATTTTACCCTTCGAAAAGTTTTTCAGTGCCCAGGCCCAGCGCATAAAGTAACCCCATCCGTAGCGCCAATAGCCGGGCCCTTCAGTACAAGCACCATCTTCAGTAAAACTTTTGAAGAATTCGTCTGTTGGTGATAAGGCATGCTCAAGAATGGTCGCGAGTCGGTCCGCATCGTCTTCGATAATCATAGCGGCAACAGCCAGCCCGCCATTACAAACAGAATTCCAGTTATGCTTGATGCGGTACCACCAGAACTGATCGGGATTATCATGATAATTATTTAAACAACGACGATTGATTTCATCCTTCACCCGCTGCACCAGTGGCGGATCCAGTTTGTCACCGACCCCTTGTATAACAACTGACAATTCATAGGCGAGCATAGCGACCCAGAGGTCGATCGAATTTTCATGTTTGTAATGACAAGTCAAAACCCAATTATCGGTCTGACAAATTTCCCAGATGATATCCTCAAGCGGATGAATAAATTCATCACGTCCATAAAAGACAAGAGCACTAGCGCGTTTTAACTGACGCATCTGCTCTTCATAAAAATCCAGACCCCATTGCTCATTACCCGTCCGGTGAAAATCTTTAATAGCGGAATAGGAAACAACTGGCGGCGAATCAATCGTAATTGTCTTTGCCCAGGCATCGAGTGTGCCATCAGCTTCAAACTTTTCGCGCATCACCTGGCGCTGCTCACCATCTAATAACTCCGGCAGGACATCCGCAGCTGATGCGTTTTTACATACTTTTTTTAAGTCATCTTTTGAATGCATTTTAATCAGTCCTTGATAATAAAAGAAATTGCCTAATTGTCTTTTTGCTCTCTGCAATAAAGAAGACAGCGGCGGGGATCGCGCCTAGTTCTTTTTATTTTGCCAGAATCATTTCTGCATGGTTCCATATATTATGTCCCCAGGATAGTAGTGGGCGAAAGGCATACGGAGTAAATTTGCCCTGATTGCGGTCGAGGCGTACCATGATAAAGTGCAGTTTCTGTCCTATCGCAGGCTTGGCCCGAGAGTATCCAGGAAGAGATGAAAAAGGCACGGAAATCTCCACAGTATAACCGGTGTCCACATCATCGGGTTTATTAATTGTGCCATTTATAACTTGTGCGTGTTTCATGCCCGGAACATTCTGTTTGGGGTCCGTATTCATCCCCCATTTGTCGACATCTTTACACTGAATAGAATCATAGACTGAGCCGTTGGGTGCAAT
This sequence comes from Lentisphaeria bacterium, assembly GCA_013215875.1. Lineage (GTDB taxonomy): Bacteria > Verrucomicrobiota > Lentisphaeria > JABSQK01 > JABSQK01 > JABSQK01. The sequence continues at coordinate 3,090 of JABSQK010000311.1, read as the reverse complement.
GACAATTTCCCAATAGGTCCTAAATTTGAAATCGGGCATAATCATTATCTCTGCGCAGTCGTCGTTGTAGATATGGCCATCTCGTTTCCGTTTTTCTGCCGAAATATCTGTATCAGCAAAGTCGAAGGCAATGTAGAGGTGCGTATCGTCCCAGGTTAATTTCCAGGTGCTTTTTGGCCCGCCCTTTTCAGTTTTATTAAAGCGGTAAATCTCTGTCCAGGTAGCGGCATTTTTCCAGGCCGGATCATCCAGCTTTCCATCAATGACTGGTGCTTTTTGGGCCTTGGGAATTTTATAGGACCCTGCTTTGGGCCATGTTTTACCAGCTTCTATGTGGACCAATATTTTTTTTATATCCCTAACTATGTACCCCTGGCTTCCATTGGGCTTTGACTTCCCTGTTTGCCAATACTTGAACCACATTTTGTAACTGTCACCACGTAAACGGTTCGCATATTCACGACCTGGGTGTTTAACATCGGTAATCGCTGCTTCGACTTTCTTTATTAATTCCAGGAGTTCCAGATTTGGCTCAAACGGAGCTTCTACTTTTTTTGATTGTGAAGACTGGCACGAACAAAGAAAGGCCAAACACAAACTTAAGATAACTGCTGTAACTTTCATAAATATAATCCTCAATTAATAAATTTTAAATCTAAAACAAACTAAATCTAACTGACTAATTCAATAAATCAATCAGCGTATTTACGGCCGTGCGAGTAATTAATAACCGTTCGAATTCCACCAACCCAAGCTATCAAAAAGACGCGGATTATTCTCATATATTTAATGATTCGCAATAAGTCCGGGATTATGGATATCGAATAACGATGACAGCAGCTCGAAGAGCAAAGCGAACCGAAGGTGAGAGCGCTAGCGGCAATCCTTGTGGTCTGCTTTACTTAATAACTTGTCCTATGTCTGTGGATTTATCTTTACATTCAATCAGCTGGATATATAGTATATCATACGTACAAGGTACGTTGAGCCTGGAGTTTCCCAGTGGAATTAAAGAATAAAAGAATGCAGGATATATCAGCCAAGCACAGCCTTACTGTAGCTGGCGAGCCGAACCCTTGGCAAAGACCAATTCGAAAAGGGTTTACATTGATTGAGCCAAAAGCTTCTTCAGAAGCGCCAAGTCGGCAACATGTTTTTCAAACATGTGAGAGACTAACGAAAGCAAAGTTTACTTTGATTGAATCACGAGCTCCTTTGGGAGCGATAAGCTGGCAGTATGTTCGTAGAACATTCGAGAAGCGAAAGAGATCAATGTTTACATTGATCGAATTACTCGTCGTCATCGCCATTATCGCCATATTGGCGGCCATGTTGCTGCCCGCGTTAAGCAAGGCAAAGGAGAGGGCCCGCAGGGTAATCTGCATGAACAATCTTAAACAAATCGGTTTGGCCAGAATTCTTTATGAAGGGGATTATCCTGATTACCTTCCCGCTATGGAAAACCCACCGCTGGTTAATAATTTTGAAGGTATTATCTGGGGGCATGCCAATGTCAACATGGAAAACGCGCTTGGTCCCTACCTGGGGCATAGAGGGCCGTGGAATACTAGCTTCGGCACTGGTTTACCTCAGTGGGCTTGCCCTTCCTCTACCGTGTGGTTTGATCCGGACTATTGGGGCGGGACCTGGTGGGACGGTAGTGCGTTTAATAGGACTGTTAACGCCTACGATGGATTATGGAAAAATTACAATATAGCTTTTAGCCCATATCCAGGAACGATTGATACAAAGGCTATTCAAATAAGAACTTTCTCAACTCCACATCGCACGCCCTTTCAATTCTGCTCCAGAGCAAAAACCGCCGGAGGGGGACTCCTGCCAGTTGGGGAGTCAGCCTGGCATAGTCTCGATCTATTCAGTCCACGGCCCACAGTATTCCTTGATGGACACGTAAAAATGCTCACCGACAAAAGGTACACGAATCATTTATACGCGAGTGGCCCATCCATCTACAATGCATTCACGGTGGACAATGTAGCGTGGACTGAAACAATGGCGTCTCGTGACTATGATCATAAACTCGAAGAGTATTGAGTTTCGTCTTGCAGATTCGCCCATTCCAACATATAAACCCGTTATGAATTATCTTAATTATTTTATCTCCTTGCCTCGCTGTTTGATACTACTTGGCGCGATGATTGTTGCATCGTCTCTTTCAGCTCAGGAAAAAGCTGCTATTCCTGCTTTCAAGAAGGGTGATCGAATCTGCTTTTTTGGAGACAGTATATTTCATGGCGGTCAGATTGAGGCTGACGTATTGCTTTTTTATGCCACCCGGTTTCCGGATGCACCCCTTGAGGTGATTAATTGTGGTGTTGCCGGTGATATGGCGTCGCGCGCTATACCGCGATTGGATTGGGATCTGAAGGCTCGTAAACCAAACGTAACAGTGCTGATGTTGGGAATGAATGATGTGGGCCGTTGGCTTTACGGTAAAGGGAAAGACACCCCTGCCATAGCGCCCCATCGCACGCACATGTTAAAAAAGCATTTTACGTATATGGATAGGATTATTAATGAAATTAAAGCAATGAATTCAAAAGTGATTGTCTGTACGCCCACACCCTACGACCAGACCACAAAGCGGAAATCTTACAATATCTTTGGCGTTAATGATGCTCTCGGACTTTGCGCTGAAAACATCTACAAAAAGGCTGGCCCGAATAAATGGGCGGTGGTGGATTTTTATGCCTTGATGAACAGAGTTAGCAGTGAGCAGCAGGCCAAGGACCCTAATTTTACGATGATGGGAGCCGGCCGGGTTCATCCGTTGGCCTCCGGACATCTGTTGATGACTTACGCTCTCTTAAAGGCCCAGGGAATATCTCCTTACATTACGAAGATTGTGCTTGATAGCAAAAAAGCCATCCCAGTCGAGACCATCAATTGCACTTTGTTCGGACTCAAGCAGACTGAAAATAGTATGCGCTTTGATTATTTGTCCAAGGCTTTACCATTTCCCATTTCCAATGAGCACCGTGTTGTTTTGGATTGGGTTCCGTTTATGGCGGATCTCAATCAGGAGCTTCTGCAGGTAAAGAATCTCCAGGCTGGAAACTATGCGCTTCT
>JABSQK010000310.1 GCA_013215875.1 Lentisphaeria bacterium | reverse complement strand
ATGCGTCCGTCCATACCTCTGGATTTTCAGCTTTGATACCATTGATAAGGTCGAGACCAAAGTTCAAATGGATGGTTTCATCACGCATAATATACTGGAATTGCTCGCCAATGCCCGTGAGTTGATTACGACGATTGAATGAGAGAATCATAACAAATCCGCTGTAGAAGAAGATACCTTCCATAATGACATAAAAACCAACGAGGTTTTTAATGAACTTCTGGATGTTTTCTGTACCCTCAGTCGTAAAGTTGGGATCCATCATGTCTCTGGTAAGTGACATTTCAAATTCATCTTTTTCATAGATGGAGTTTACTTCATGATACATATTGAATACTTCACGCTCATCAAGGCTTAAGGATTCGCATATGTAATGGAATGTATGTGTGTGCACAGCTTCCTCAAATGCCTGACGCAAAAGGTATTGGCGGCATTCCGGATTTGTTACATGCTTAAATATTGCCAAAACAATGTTATTACCAACGAGACTTTCCGCAGTGGAAAAGAAACCTAGATTGCGCATGATAACGAAGCGCTCTGCATCTGTAAGTACATTTGATTTCCACAACTCAATATCGCGCTGCATAGGTACTTCTGTTGGCATCCAGTTATTGGCACAACCGTTTATATAATGCTCCCATGACCATTCATATTTGATTGGCATTAATTGGTTTACATCAACTGCGTTGCAGTTAATTAAACGCTTTTCTGTTACATCTATACGCTTTGACAAATCGTGAGCTTCAGGGCGCTCATCACCAACATTACAACAACCCATTCTATCCTTACTCCTAATTAAATTTTATTGACAGGCATCGCAATCCGGATCCAGGATGCTACACGCCTTAACTGTTCCACTGCCTTCAGCAAGCTCAAGATCTGCTGAATCTTCTTCCTCTACAGATGCTTCTTTCTCATCAGGACGCCTGACCTCAATCTCTGATGATGCAGACCTGCTTTTCATCCAGCGTGGCTGGATGCCGCGCTTGTTTACATCGACGGTTGATTTTTCAATCTGTGTCGCTCCCAGGCTGCGCAGATAGTAAGTCGTCTTTAGACCCATACGCCACGCATACATGTACATTTCGTTTAACATTTTTCCGCTTGGTACACCGATGTAAAGGTTTAATGACTGCCCCATGTCGATCCATTTCTGGCGACGACTTCCGCACTTGATCAACCATTTCATATCCAATTCAAATACGGTTACGTATTTCTTTTTGATATCGGCGGGAACACGATCAATTTCCTGAATGGAGCCATCGTAGTATTTGAGGTCTTCAATCATTTCATCATTCCAAAGCCCCAGTTTCTTGAGATCATCGACAAGATATTCATTGATAACTGTGAACTCACCAGAGAGGTTTGATTTTGCAAATAGATTTTTGAATGTGGGTTCGATGGATTGTGATACCCCGCAAATATTTGAGATTGTCGCTGTCGGTGCGATTGCCATAGTATTACTGTTGCGCATACCATTTTTAGCAATTGACTCACGGACAATGGACCAATCCATGCGACTGCTCTCATCCATTTCAATCCACTCAGATCCGCGTTCTTCTTTAAGAAGTTTGACGGTGTCTATAGGCAACATGCCACGATCCCACTTGGAACCGGTGTAAGACTGGTATTTACCGCGCTCTGCTGCAAGCTGACTGGAAGAAAGAATTGCATAGTACGAAATCATCTCCATGCTGCGATCTGCAAATTCAACTGCAGCTTCGCTGGCATAGCTTACATCGACTTTATATAAGGCATCCTGGAATCCCATGATACCCAAGCCTACTGGACGATGACGCATATTTGCATTGCGTGCTTCATCTGTAGGATAGTAGTTGATATCGATGACATTGTCGAGCATGCGCAATGCAGTGGCAACTGTTTTTGCAATTAATTGCTCATTGAGTTTACCATCGACGACGTGGTTTGGCAGATTAACAGAGCCAAGGTTGCAGACTGCAGTTTCTTCAGTAGATGTGTTTAAGAGGATCTCTGTACAAAGGTTTGAGCTGTGTACAACGCCGGTGTGGTCTTGTGGCGAACGAATGTTGCTTGGGTCTTTAAAGGTGATCCATGGATGGCCGGTTTCAAAAAGCATCGATAGCATTTTGCGCCAAAGCTGTACGGCTTCGACTTTCTTGCTCATGCGTAGGAGCCCCTGCTCTGCCATGGCTTCGTATTCCACATACTTGCGTTCGAATGCTTTGCCATACAGCTCATGAAGTTCTGGCACTTCACTTGGATCAAACAGTGTCCATTTTGCTTCTTGTGTGACACGCTTCATGAACAAATCTGGAATCCAATTGGCAGTATTCATGTCGTGGGTGCGGCGGCGTTCATCGCCCGTATTCTTACGGAGATCCATAAAATCTTCGATATCAAGATGCCAGGTTTCGAGATAAGCACACATGGCGCCCTTGCGTTTTCCGCCCTGATTTACTGCAACGGCAGTATCGTTGGCAACTTTAAGAAATGGTACAATGCCCTGACTTTCGCCATTGGTTCCTTTGATGTACGCACCTGTGGCACGAACATTTGTCCAGTCATTACCCAGACCGCCAGCCCATTTTGAGAGCTTGGCATCGTCAGTAATCATTTTAAAGATATGATCCAGGCTGTCTTCTGTTGTTGAGAGATAGCATGAACTCAGTTGAGGATGTGCTGTGCCCGCATTGAAAAGTGTAGGTGTGGACGATACAAACAAAAAGGATGAGAGGGTATTATAAAACTCAATGGCACGTTCATTTCGGTTTTCTTCACGAATGGAAAGCCCCATTGCTACACGCATCCAGAAAAATTGCGGTGTTTCAATACGGCGCTTATCAATGTGCATTAAATAACGGTCGTAAATCGTCTGAATACCCATGTAAGCAATCTTGCGATCGCGCTCAACAATGAGTGCTGCGCTAATGCGGTCTAGGTCGAAGGTTAATAGTTCAGGACTTAAGCGTTCTGCTTTTACACCCTCTGTTAGGTAGGACTTAAACTTTGTGCGATGTAGTTGTTCGACGTTGTCGCTGTTGGCATCTTCCCCCAGTGCTTCACGGTAAATACGTTTAAGCAGCAGACGGGCGGCAACATAGCTATAGCCAGGGTCTTTCTCGATGCGCTGTTTAGCTGCCAATACCTGGGCATTTTCGATTTCATCTGTGCGCACACCATCATAAATCATGCGGCCAATTTCTTCGACTATTTCCTGGGAATCACAACGATCCTCAAGACCATCACAGGCAACTGCTACTTCCTTACGAAGTAAATTGAAATTAAGAGGAACTTTCGTATCATCCGTACATGTAACATACATCTCGGCAACGACTTCTTCCTGCTCTTCGTCTTCTTCACCACTCAAATAACGCGAACGCTTGCGCTCCTCACGATAGACAATATAACGGCGCGCAACACGGAAAAAACCAGCTTCCATTAATTTGATTTCTACAGAATCCTGTACGAGTTCGACAGTAAGTTCTTCGCCTTTATTTATCTGACCAATTACCACTTGAGTGACTTCTTCAGTAATTTGGCGGACTTTCGCACGGTCTTCATCATTTAATGTTTCACCTGCTGGAAGCCCTTTTTCTGCTTTAAAGGCACCTTCTATAGCACTGTGGATGCGTACATTGTCAAAATTGGCAGATTCGCCATTGCGTTTACGGATTTTCAGCTCGCGATGTTCGATCTGGTCGATGCCCATAAGATCGGGCTGAATGTCAGGTTGTTCTAGCATTTACTACTCCCATGCATAAAAATTAAGTTTTCAGTTACAAAATTGGCACAAAGACACCCTATAAGGGCGATAACAAAAGTTTGATAGATGCGCCTCCTACCGGCTCTTTGGAAGCCGGGCACTCCTTTTTACAGCAATTGTTTTAAGCTAACATACTAATATTTATTATGGACTTTTTACAGAAAAAGTCAAGCTAATTAATAAAAAAATATCAACTCTTTTCAGATTGCCGAAATCTCAATTTAAGCATTTAACTGCCTAAATGAGATTCGCTGATTGACCACTACATGTTGTGGTCGCATCTGCTAAAACCCACATATATAGTGTTTTTTGGGGCTTACAAGTTTTTTTCAAACTAATTTTAAAATAGCCAAAAAATGCCTGAATCTGTGCTATCAAAGCATCCAGAACGCTTCAGTAGTCATAGTTATACTAAATTAAATTAGTATATATTCCGCTCTTTTTATAAACTTTATTATAAAAAAAAGAAAGAAATAAAAAATGGCCATTTTTCACCAATAATATCTCAAGATATACATAATTAATAAAAAAAGGAGTACGTCATATTTCGGTGATTATTCAAGAAAAAAATCAAGAAAAAAGGCCCTTTTCACGCAAATGAGGGTAAAATAAATTAGTGGCTGAAAATAACATGGTTTTCAGGGGTAAAGCATCCCATTTGTACAATATCGTCTCACACTGCTGTTTTCATGATATTTTCGGCATATTCTTTTAGAAAGGTATTTTCCGTCGTTGTTTCTGGCTTGTCATAGAATCCTATCGTTTTTAAAAACCATTTAAGGTTTTTGATGTGAGATGGTGATCAATTCTTAGAATTCCAGAATAGGTGAAGAAAAAAATGAAAAAGAAGATACTTTAAGTAAATAATAATCTTGGATAAATAACGTGATATTAGTAAATACAGAAACGATTCCCGGCAAACGAATAGTATCCGTCTGCGGACTGGTACAAGGCAGTACAGTGCGTGCAAAGAATATAGGGCGCGATATAGCTGCCAGTATAAAAAATATTATTGGAGGCGAATTGCATGGATATACAGAGCTGCTTATCGAGTCGCGCTATGAAGCGGTTAATCGCATGATTGCACATGCAGAATCACTTGAAGCGAATGCAATTTTAAATGTACGTTTCGCCACGAGCTCAATTGCAGCAGGGGCTGCGGAGCTATACGTTTATGGCACAGCGGTAATAGTCGACGATAGTATGAGCGACACCCATCCTGAACGAACAGCACCTGAACCCAGTGATTCGGATGAATAATTACGCCGTATTTAGCAATATTATCATTGGCATAATATTATTGGTTATGGCTTTTATCACGGGAAGCATTATAGAGTATCGCCATTTTATCCGTCTTGAAAAAGACGAACTAATGCTCTCAGACATAATGGTAACAGACCTTAAAAGGATACCAGATAACTGGGACGTGGGCGAAGGTGTTTTAATTTGCGCATCGACAGTCATCGCTCTCGACTATTTTAAAGTGTGGATAGCGGGTTGGAAAAGTATGATCGGTGGACGCATTCAAACGTATGAAACACTTCTGGAACGGGCGCGTCGCGAATCAATTGTGCGCTTATTAAAGGAAGCGCGAAAGCTGGATGCTCAAGCGGTATGGAACTTACGCATTGAGACATCGACCATTGCTGGAAAATATAATGGCGGGGGCATCGAAGTCCTTGCCTATGGTACCGCATTGAAGATTCGCTAGTACACTCTGTAAACTATAAAAGTTCGTCAATAAAAAAATTGTTGCTGCATCACTACTTAGCCTGACGATGATTTTGAAGTGCTTAAACAACTGGATAATTTTTATCTGACCACTCTCTCCAGCCGCCATCCATTGAAGACACATTCGTATAGCCCATACGCTGCAGCGCTTCGCATACGAGTGCACTGCGGAAACCACCGCCACAATAAAAAATTATTTCCGTATCCATATCAGGAAAAGCAGCTTCTATATCGCGCTCGATAATCCCTTTACCCATGTACTGGGCGCCCTGTATATGACCACGTTGCCATTCACTTTCTTCCCGGCAATCAATCAAGTTTAATTGATCTCCCACTTCTAATAATTGCTGTATATCATCGCAATTGCATTCTTTAATTTTTGCTTTGGCATCATTTACAATCGCCAGAAATTTTTCAGAGTGTTGCATGGTTATTGTTCCTCTCAATTAGTCGATTAAAAAATTACTTTTAATTCCAATCCAAGTAGCGTCGTGCTATAGGTTTCGAATAGATCGTCTTCAAATCCTTCACGTGTTCTATTATGGTGGTCGATATAGCTGTGTTCAATCGATGCTGAAACATTCACATTTTTATGTAAGTGTACGTCTAATGACGCATAGACTGACGATCGGACATACCACAGTGAATCGTTTTCAATTTCTTCGCCCAGGGGATCCACAATTGCTGTATCAAAATCCCAACTAAATAATCCGTAATGGAGCCCTAATCCGACATTGGGTTTTATAAAGTGATTGGGCTTGCCTAAATATTTTTTAACCATTACACCGATTGTGCCAGCCTTTGGTTTTTTAATATTTTGTCTATATGACCAATCCTCATCAAATGACATCTCGGAACGTGAAAAAGCCACAAGTGCCTCGAAACCATCTTCTCCGGGTGTACCAAATATGAGATCGACTCGCGTTAAATGATCGTAATTATTATCAAGGTATATGGCTTCATTATGCTTTAATGAAACAAGTCCTTCAGTGTCTTTTTTACTGTGCGAACTTAGTATGATATGCTTTTCAAACGGTTCTGAATCCAGCTCAGTATTTCTTTCAACTCTCTGAATTTCAGTTTCTGATTTGGCAATGCTTTCATTTTTATTGAGGGTACCATTAATAATAATAATGGGTCTGGGTTTATACACTGTTTTATCATGCCTGTTGCGACTTTTCTTCTGTTTACGGGGTTTTTTTACACGATAGTGATGATCGACATCATTATGACGGTACTGAGAACGCCGGTGTTTTCGATGGCGTTTGCTTGTACCACCCGTAGACTTTGATTTTATCGCTTGAGATAATTTGTGGCGGCGTTTTTTTCCGTGATGCTTTCTTGAAGTGGACATACATGAAGTCAACACAAGTAGACTACACAGTAATGTGTATATTATTCTCATTGCTTCCCCACCTTTTTTTTATATGGGTTTTAGTGTATTTAGGTTCTCTGCCTGATAGATCGCTGAATTCTTTGAATTCTCACGGCATTCTACCTGAACACACCAGCAACGTTTTTTTGTTTTATCTTTCACCAACTTATCGACGTATTGAAAAACGTATTTTGCAGTCGCTTCCATACTGACATTTGGCATAATACGTAAATCACAAAGTCCTTTGGAGTGCATCTCTTCGAAAAGCTCTCGTTCGGGGTCATCTTCGTTTATCAGAAGTGTATGGTCGAACATATAGTCGAGCCATTCTTTTAGATCCTTAAGTTCGCCAAAATCCATGACAAAATGATTTTCATTTAGTTCACGCGCAGCAAACTGGAATGTAAATTCCCGCGAATAGCCATGAATGTATGCACAGTGCCCTTGATGTTTTGGCTGTCTGTGGCAACATGGTAAATTATCGTATCGTTTTGTTGAAATATAAGTCATAGTACTTACTCCTGCGAAAAACTAGCATTTACAATTTAAAATTCAAGTAATTCAGAAGACAGAGGAATGGTGGAAATATCAGCACTTATTGCTTAGATCTTATAGATGCTTCAACGGACATTCTAATACACATCCTTTAAATAGAGTAAATACTGCTATTTTAAGCTGGCTGTCTGACGATCTGGCTGCTGGTTGGATACCATAAAGAAGCCTTTCATCATACGTGGATGTAAGGAACAAATATATGCAAATTTGCCATCTTTCGGAACGGTGAATTCCAATATTGCAGTTTCGCCTTCTTTAATGATTGCTGTCTTCAGATTTAATGCTTCAATCACCAGGTCGTGTTCCATGCCCGGATCTTCATTATGAAGTATCAGCCGTACCTTCGTCCCCGGTTTGAGATAAATGGTCGGATTCGTTTGATTAAACATCATATCCTTGGCAAGAATTTCAATGATGTGAACGGACTTCATACGTCTGCTTTTTGCAGTGAGAGGTATAAAGATTCCTGAGATAATTACGATTACTACAAGTGCTCGAATGATCATTTGTTTAGATTTATTCATAATTCCTACCTTAAGTTAATAACCCTGTTAAAAACATAATTGCCATCCCGGCAAATAGTCCCGCGACATTTTCTGGGATAGCCATCCCTTTCTCAGACGTACGAAGTGATGGACCCTTACAGATGATCCAGACGACCTGAAATATTGCTCCTGCAGCCATACCAAAGAAAACGACTGCCCAAAATAGGGAAAAGACAAATCCGCCGATTAAGGTACCGGCAATTGTCGGTAATCCAGCAAGCAGCCCCAAGCCCAGTACCTTGCCTATCTTTGGCTTGCATGCAGCAAGCGGCACAATTATGGCGAGTCCTTCTGTAATATTGTGAAGTGTGAAACCAAGTACCAGTTCGGAACCCAATGCCACATCGCCTTGGTTAAACGCAGATCCAACAACCAGACCTTCACCCAGATTATGCAAACCAATACCCAGGGCAATCATACATGAAATCTTTAGTCCCAAACCGTCTTCAGAGTCAGCAATTTTTTCTTTGCCGGAATTTTTAACCATCATCAGAATAGCGAACACCATTACAGCTACACTCAGTAGCAGAATGTTTCCGTTGTAACTGTGAGCAAGTTCCTCGGTTAATTCAAAACCTTCCGCGACTGTATCCAGGCCAAGAAAGATTAACAGTCCAACTGTTAGCGCAGAAAGAAAGCGCAGATATTTAGGCGATAATTGTGGAAGCAGTGGCAACCAGAGTAAACCAAGCGCAACAGGAATCACTCCGATGACAATCCCAAGAATGACATAAAACCAAAAGGTCTTAGCGTCTGCGACGGGTGTTTCAAGGGCTATGGGAATTTCTGCTTCCCAGGTGACACCATTGCGGGAAATAAGGCCGATCGCATATGCTTCGCCTTCTACCCAGTGGTAATTTATTATGGTAATTGTTCCATGTTCCAGATAACTCAAGGTCTTATCCTCTGGATCCATTTTGAAATTCCAAAAGGCTTCTTCTATAGAGACCTGAGCGATGGTAATATCATCGGCGCCATCATTCATCACTTCCAATATGATTTCATGCGGCTTTAAGGTGATTTTTTTGACCACCAGCTCTTCAATGGGCGGAACTTCGATTGGCATCAACTCTTTATTGTCACCGAGCTTTAGAATGACTACGACAAGGATTGCCAGCACAACAAGCGGCATCAGACCAAAGACTATAGCTTTACCCGAACTTTTATTTGATTCACTCATTATTCAACCACCAAAAAATTTCCCATCCACCCAAGTTCGGCGAATTCGCTTTGATGAGCATGGAACATGTACATACCAAGCCTTGGAAAAGTTAACTCAAGTACAGAACGTTCACCCTGGCATAGCATTATTGTATCCGTGAAATACTCCGCTTTTTTACTCGTACCCGTGCGGTTTTCATAGAAAAAATTGGCATGTAAATGAAAGGAATTGATCGGGTCGAATTCAGTTACATTTACAACATAGAGCCGTATGGGCTCATCTTTTTTTACAACGATAGGGTGGCGCATATGATGATGGGCCACACTGTTTAACGCATAGACTTCATTTCCACCATCGAAATTCGTATCGAAACCATTCATCACCATAACAAATTCTTTTGCTGGTGTGACACCTTCTTTAGGATCTACAATGTAGGTTCCATAAAGTCCTTTATGAATGTGCCGTTTCAGAGGTACTGAATGGCAGTGATAAAGATGCAGGCCAAAAGGCTCCGCTGTAAATTCATATTTAAACGTGCCGTTTTTATATACGAACTGGTCCTTCATAGATCCATCCATATCGGCATGGTGAAAGCCATGAAAATGCAAGGTATGTGGATGGTCGCTCTGGTTGGTATAATTGATGACTATGGTATCGCCTTCTACACAGCGAATTGTTGGACCAGGCACATGGCCTGTAACACCACCAGGGCCTTCAATAGGATTGCCTTCTTTGTCATGGGGCGTCAATGAGGTATAGGCCCAGGCTGGAAAGAAAACACCAGGGGCGATTTCGATTTCCTTATCATATGTAACAAAGTCATATTCACGACGGGTGCTACCGTCGGGCAATTTTGTTTGCTTTCCCCAGTCAAAGTGAGTCAAAAATAAATCGGGATCTAAGGTACCGCTCGTACATTCACCCACAACTGCCATATCGGGTTTCATATCCATGTCACCCATATTGCTCATATCGTGGCCAGCATGTTTATCAGTCTTCTCTGTCTCAGCTAAGCCCTTTAAAGAAGTGGATGCCAGCACAGCTGCGCCCAATGTTAGACCACTACCTGCCAGGAACTCACGACGGCTCAATCCTGCTTTAGCCT
>JABSQK010000031.1:3278-24678 GCA_013215875.1 Lentisphaeria bacterium | reverse complement strand
AAAGATAACAATTTTCCGCCCTACCGTATACGCGGTGGCTTAAAAGGCGGACAGTGCAGCATCGAATGCAAAACCAGCCAGTATCTAAGCAGTCTGCTGCTCGCCTGCCCCCTGGCCGAAAATGACAGTACGATCGATGTGCCACTACTCTATGAAAAACCCTATGTCGGCATCACTCTCGATTGGCTGCAATTCATGGGCATCTCAGTCGAAGCCAACGATGACTGGTCGACATTCTTTGTACCCGGTCGCCAAAGCTTTCACCCATATACACGCAAGATTCCCGCGGATTTCTCTACGGCGACATTTTTTCTATGTGCCGGTGTACTTGCTGCAAACGATATTGTGTTGACTGGCCTGGATATGAATGACAGCCAGCCGGATAAAAAAGTCGTCGACTATCTCCGCGCCATGGGCGCCGATATTAGCATCGATGATGCCGGCGATATCCATTGTAAAGCAAGTCAGCTCTCTGGAATCGAAATTGATATGAACGATACTCCCGATGCCCTGCCAATGATGGCGTTGACTGCCTGCTTTGCCAAAGGTGAAACCCGTCTGGTTAATGTGCCTCAGGCTCGTATCAAAGAAACAGACCGCATTATGGTTATGTGCAAAGAGCTTTCCGCTCTGGGCGCCGATATTGAAGAGCTGCCCGATGGGCTCATTATTCGCGAGAGCCAGTTAACAGGTGCTACTGTCGATGGCCACCACGACCATCGCGTCGTCATGTCACTCGCCATCGCCGGAACACTTATTCCCGGCGAAACAAAAGTACTCGGTGCTGAAGCCGCAGCAGTGACATTCCCTAATTTCGCTGATTTATTAAAATCGCTTGGCGCATCGCTGATTGAGATGTAAAGTCTCCTTATGGCACATCTCGTACGAATAAACCATGATCATGAATCTACCTTTGAGTTGGAAAAAGACTCCACCACTTTCGGGCGTGACAAATCTTGCGATATCATCATCGATAAATATGAAAACATCAGTCGTGAGCATTGTGGTTTTCGGCGCTATGAAGACAAGACCTATTCCGTCACCGATTTTGGCTCGTTCAATGGCACCTTTGTAAATGGTGAACGCCTCTTTGAAGAACACAAATTAAAACATGGCGATACCATAAAAATCTGCGACGAAATCGAATTGCGCTTTGAAGATACCGATTCCAAAGAATTTGAAATTTTACAACGTTTACAAGAGCGTGAAGATGAGTTGAAAAAGCAGCAGGATAAAGACAAAAAATCACCGAAAAATTCGCCAGGTAGAATGATCGATGAGCTCGAACAAAAACTCGAGAAAAAAGATTTTAAATCCCTCATGAATGAAATTGTCAGTGAAACCAAAGAAGCCCAGCAAAAAAAGAAAAACGAGTCCAAAGACGACGACGATTTCGAAAACAAGTACACCGACTTTCAGCGCTAATTAAATTGAGATATCTAAGGTGTCACACCTTAGAACTGTCGGTAGACATATCTTTTACTCGGTAAACATTTACTCGTCGTTGGCGAGTTCGGCGGGTTCTTTGCTTTTGGAGCTTACTGCTATGCCATCCACGGCAGATTGTATTTTGCTTATGATCAGTTCATCACCGGCGCGCAGGCCGTTGCCATTCGTGACGAGGTAGCTGTCTTTTTCCGCATAGAGTATTTCGATGCTTTTACTTAGCAGCTTATCATTTGAGACGACATACACCATGCCCTGATCGTTTACTGTGGAGCGTGGGATACGTAAGACATTTTTTATTGTTTTTCCCGGCACCTTTACTTCGCAAAACATGCCGGCAATGAGATGTTTATCTGCTGCATCGATACTAATCACCAGATCGATCGTGCGCGTTTTTCTGTCGTAGCGTTCGACCCGTTCAATTGTACCCTTGCTGCTTTTCTTGAGATCTTCCACCCAGCGAATCTCTACGGGCACCTTTTCTATATTATGAAACCAGTCCGCGTCCCCGTCTGTATGTGAAAGCCAGTTTACTGCTTTGCGTGATTCCAGAGGCAAGAGTAGTTCGAGATGTTCGTCGTCGATAAGAGTAAGGTAGCTTTGGCCGCGGTTTATCAGTTGGCCCAGTTCTGCCTTATGGCTTTGAATTCTGGCATTGAATGGTGCTTTGAGCACACAGCGTTTTACATTTAAATCCTCAATGGCTATCTGCTGTTTCACGGCATCTTTGCGTGCCTCTGCAGCCTTTATCTTCTGTGGTAAAATCGTTAGTTTATTTTTTTGCAGCTTGAGTAGTTCATCGCTCTGAAGAAATTTGAGTTCGGCCTTTTCGTAATCACTTTCCGATCCCACCTTTTCTGTATAGAAGAGTTTTTTCTTGCGCATCATTTCCTTCTTGTGCAAGGCAGCAGTTTTTTCCCTAAGCTGGATGATCGATTTTGTATTCTTTATCTCTGTATTCAGTTCGAAGATTTCTTCCTTGGTCTGCTGGAGTTGCGCCTCCATTTTTTTTCTGGCGAGCTTATATTCCGTATCATCAATTTTCAGGATGATCTCATCTTTCTTTATGATATTGCCGACGCGTAATTTTGGGTGTGTGTAAACAACTTGCCCGCTAACCTGGGCGCTCATATTTAAGATATACTGAGAACGTACTGTGCCATAGGCGGATAATTGCAGGGTTTCATCTGTCGCTTTCAGTATTTCCGTCTTCACAAAAGTCACCTGATTGCGAGCCTTCTGCTTGGGTTCTTTCTTCATCGATTTTAAATATTCGAAAGTTCCCATAGCAGAACTAAGAATAAGCACGACTAGTACAACACGCAGTATTATACCCTTTGTTTTTATATCTGTTGTCATTGTGCCTGCTTATAGAAATAAATTAGACAATATAAAATATTGGGTAGGCAAATGGCAAATATTGAGCCCAAAATCATAAAGCGGTAAGCGCTCGGTTTTTGGGATTTGATATAGGAAAAATAGACAATATAAAGTGGCACACACAGACAGAGGACAAATTGACCTCTTGAGAGCTGCCATGCATTTACCAGATAAAGTACTGATATTACAGAAAATAGCAGCAAACCTGCCATTTGAAAAATGCTTAAAGCAATAAAGTATTCCATTCTCTTACTATAGTCGTCTGCACTATACGATCAAGCATTCACACGGGAATTGAGGCTGGCAGCAATCAGCCTTCGTGGGCAAATGAGTAAAAGGGATATTTCGATAAATCAGCGAAGTTTTTATCATGGTAGCGGTAGCGCTCATATAGCCAGAGATACTGCTCGGGGTATTGCCGGACGATCCGCTGTACCTCGTCCAAAATATCCTGCAAAAGAACCAGGTCGTCTTCGTAGTCACTGATTGCTTTTTTTAGTGCTGTAAAGTGCAAGCGTCGATTGCCGTTTTCATCATGTATACAGTAGCAAAAGACCACTGCAGAGTTTATTTTCATGGCCAGGCTTGCTGGTGCCCGGCTGGTGGGTACAGGCAAGCCAAAAAAGTTCATAAATACCCCGCCTTCGCGTTCCTTCACATTCTGGTCGATCAACATGCCCAGCACCTCGTTTGAACGCAATACCCGCACAATATTCTTTGCCGCCCCCTTCTCATGAATGATTCCCGCCCCGGTGGATTGGCGGTAGGCACAAACAAGGGTCTCGAGGTAGGGATTTTTTAGCTTTCTTGCCACCGGACTCATCTTATAGCCATGGTAGTTGATGATTAAATTTGCCAATTCCCAATTTCCCAAATGCGGGCAAATCATTATCGCTGAATCATAGCCCGTCTTTTTCCCCAAATGCTGCTCTATCTCATCCATGTCATGGACCAGGTCTTTCAACTGCCCCTTATGTTTCTGATACCAGAAAAACTCAAAAAACGTTAAATGAAAATTAGTAAACGATGCCTTGCAACAGCTTTTTACTTGTGCCTCTTCCCAGTCCGGAAAAGCAATCTTTATATTGGCAATCGCAATCTTCGCCTGTCCTGGTGCATGGTAATGCAAAAACGATGTAAGGCTGCCTATGGCGCGGACGAGAAAGAGTGGCAGGCACTGCAAAATAAAGACAAAAACCCGCACAAAAGCATATATAAACGGGTCACGTATTTTGCGTACTATCTTCTTCGTATTCAAGAGTCTGTCCGTTTGGGGCGCCGCCGGCGTGGGGGTGGAAGAAAGTGTACATCGTCGTCCGTTTGATAGATGCCTTTTGAAAACAAGACATCCTTCATCGATGACTGGGCAATATTTTGGATCAAATGAAATTTATTGAGTTCCGGGCACTTATTATCATCCGCCTCTATTTTTACCGTTATCGACATATCCGCTTTTACCCAGAGCAGTCCCCAGTTTTGGGCCAGTTCATGCGGGTAAACCGTATTTTCCGGTACTGCCAACCAGCAGAAATCTGCCAGATCCGCCTTTTGAATCATCTCAAAGCGCGTGCCCTTATATAAGGCCATTTCATATTTCTCTATCTCCTTTGTCACTGTGTGATAGAGCTGGTTTTCAGACTTCTCATATTCCCAGTCAGTATATTCTTCAAACAAGGTATCTGTTAGCTTTAGTTGTGGTTCATCCGTGCGAATCTTCTTCTGCACCGCATCGCGCTGTTGTTTGAGTTTCAGCAGGGTTGGCGACAATTCCCGCGAATTGCTGCAATCCGGCCAGCACTCCTCACGGGTACGGCGGCATTCAATAATTGCCGTTCGATCTGGTACTAGTATTTTCGAGATCCCGCGCCCCGGATTTTTTCGGGTCTTCGTCCAGCAAGCAGCAATATCCGCCTTGTATTTGAAAATCCGTGTCGGTATCTGATCCGCCATCGCATTCACATTCTGGTCGAGCAACCAGGCCATTACCGCTCGGCGCAAATCCTTAATAGAAATTGCCGGTCGATCATTAAATTCTAGTGATAATTGATCCATAGCCCATAGTATAACTTTCAAGCCTAAACTATCAACTGCCTTACCCCTTGAACCTGGAGCCTTTTTCACTGCCTACCGGCGGTTCTAAGGTGTGACACCTTAGATATCTCTATTTATTTTGCAGATGCTAAATGTGAAGTAGCCGCGACATGCCGTGGTGCGGAAAGAGAAGTTGCCGGGGAAGAATTGCCTACCGGCAGTTCTAAGGTGTGACACCTTAGATATCTCTATTTATTTGCAGAAGCTGCGCATCTGCAAAATGTGAGTAAGTGAGTTGTGGTATAATGCCCGGAGAGCCCAGCCTACTTTTTTGAAAACATCTATTGAAAATGTTCTGCATCCCTCTAGATTTAGCCCCTTGTCATTTGCAGTACCCTTTGCTCGGGTGGCGGAATTGGCAGACGCGCTAGCTTGAGGGGCTAGTGGTAGCAATACCGTGCGGGTTCGACTCCCGCTCCGAGCACCAAAAAGCCAGCTTTTTAGCTGGCTTTTTTATTGCTATCTATCTCATGTATCGGTTTATATAAATATCCGTATTGAGTAAAGTTCAGATTTGATAATGGTGCTTGGGATTGTATGCTTCTTAAGAAAATGTGAATACTAAATTTTCCGGATTATACGATGTCAAAAAAGAAAGCTCTTACAAAAACCAAATTCTATATGTTATTTGCATTTATAATCATATTTGCTTTCATCATATTTGCTACAAAAGGTTTATTTTCTAGTGCCCCAAAGAGTATGGATCCGGATGATGTGGATTTTGCTAATAGTATGAAACGGCTTCTGAAAGATAAGGACAAAGATGCGGGCTATATAGCAATGGCACAAAGTGATTGCTTTAGTTGCCATGATTTCTCCGAAAAACGTATCGGCCCCACCTTTAAGGAAATCGCTTTAAAGTATGATTCTGACTACTCAACTCTACGGAGCCTATCCAGCAAAGTGAAGACTGGTAGTATGGGTAATTGGGGTGGCGAATTACCGATGACAGCTCACCCGACCCTGAATAATAAAAGGATTTACCTAATGATTGACTGGATACTGAAAGTGGATTCCACAACAACAGTGCCAGACCTAAAACTTGTATCGGGTCTTAAATCGAAGGTCGGTACTTATATATCTTGCATTGCCTGTCACGGACAGAAGTCAGATGGGTTGATGGCACTAAAAAGTCCGGCCCTGGCCGGTCAGCAAGACTGGTATATAAAATCGCAATTGGTAAAATTTAAAAATGGTCATCGTGGCTCCGCATCAGGTGATACTACTGGTGCGCTAATGAAACTTGCGGCACTACCATTAAGCAACAAGCAAATGGATGATCTCTCTAGACAAATCAGTCGAATGAAAGCTGAACACAGGCCTGCAACAGTGGAGGGGAATATTTTAAACGGCAAAAAGTTGTATCGCAATTGTATGGCGTGTCATGGGGTGGATGGCAAAGGTAATAAAGAGCTCAATTCACCATCTCTATTGAATCAGCATGACTGGTACATTGTCAATCAATTAAGCAATTTTGTGGATTCAAAACGTGAACATAAGACCGTGGATACTAGTGGAAAAGCTATTTCAGCTAACTACATTCCCAGTGAGCAGGAAATGAAGGATCTTGCTGCTTATATTAACTCGTTAACAAAAAAGAAAGAGGAGAAATAAATAATGACAA
This sequence comes from Lentisphaeria bacterium, assembly GCA_013215875.1. Classification (GTDB taxonomy): domain Bacteria; phylum Verrucomicrobiota; class Lentisphaeria; order JABSQK01; family JABSQK01; genus JABSQK01. The sequence goes on along the minus strand of JABSQK010000031.1, from coordinate 18,137 downwards.
AGGTAATCGTTATTATACTCGCCCTGTTTTCTTTTTCTCTGCATGCAGCAAAAAAGGATAATAAAGCTCTTGATAAGATGGCTAAAGATTTGTTAGCTTGCCTTAAGAAGAATAATGAGAGAGCTGCTCTTAAGCTTTTCGCCACAAAGAAAGACTTCTTAAAAATAGTAATGGCTGAGAAAAAAGATAATTCTAAAAAAAAGAAAGATTGGATTGCTGAATTACACAAGACCTATAAGAGTGAGTACACGACACCCTATAGCGACTCCTTTAAATCTCTAATTTCAAAAACAAAAGAGAATAAAAACTTATTTGAAAATGCACAATTTTTCAAAGCAAAATATCTTATAGATAACTCAAAGGGGCTTCCTGGGACTGAGATAAAGCTGTATTTTACATCAGATGCTAAGACCTATAGAATAAAAATTAAACGTGTGGTAAAAATCTCTAAATTTAAGTGAAAAATAGCGGATCGTCTTTATTGGGATGGTGAAATTGCGCCAAAGAAGGATTTATCAGAGTATCCTAAAAAGGAAATTGGCTGCCTTACTGATGAAGAAAATAAGTTATACAATTTGCTTATGGAGTATAGAAAAGAGAAGGGTTTGCCAGCGATAGCATTGTCCAAGTCTTTAACCATTGTGGCCCAAATGCATGTTCGGGATTTGGAGATAAATGAACCACATAAAGAAGCGTCAAATTGTAATATGCACAGTTGGTCTGACGTGGGTGAAAAGTGGAGTGGATGTTGTTATACAAGTGATCACAAAGCTGCAAAATGCATGTGGGACAAACCCAGGGAATTAACTAAATATAAAGGCGATGGATTCGAAATTGCTCATGGTTATTTGAGTGGAGATTCAAAGGCCACAGCTGCGGGAGGACTCGCTGGATGGAAGGGAAGTCCAGGTCACAATGCGGTTATGATAAACCTGGGAATTTGGAAGAAGGTAAAATGGCAGGCCGTTGGAATTGGTATTTATGAAAAGTATGCAGTTATTTGGTTTGGAAAAGAGAAAGACAAAGCAGGTATTCCCGGCAAGTGCAAGTGAATTTAGGGCTAGCAAAATCGCAGCACCAATCCCTTCAGACAAAAAAAATGACCCGCGATGCGCGATAAACATCTCAAGACACAGAAATCTGTTTGCTTCAGTTTAGATTATTTCTGACTATAAAAGCAAAATGAAATCTCAGACCAGTCTTGGTATTTTTTCAATTAAATTCACAAAGGGGTTTGACAGCTTATTGAATTAAGGGTCAATTAGAGCAGATATTATTAACCTTTGGAGATTTTATAATGTATAAGTATTTATTAATTTTATTTTTGGTGTTTCCGGCTGGTGCGGGCGAAAAACAAAAAGCCGAGGCAGCCATTCATGTTCTTAAGCTAAAAATTGCCCATCTCAAAAAGCACCCTAAGATTGGTGATCGCAAAAATCTCATTACATTTAAATATAACCGTGGTGTGATAAAAAAACGTGAAGGGTACCTGTTGGATGTATTTGAGAAAACCGAAAAATTTAAATTCATGTCGATGAAAACCTATCGGGAAATAGTTGTCAGTAAGGCAGACCTTATTGATCCCACTCTTTGGATTGCCTTTGTTGCAGCAAAAAGAAAGCATGTGAATAGTAATGATAAGTATTCTAAGGGCATGATCGCGCAATATGAACAGGACATAATCGTCTTAGAAAGAAAGATACTCTATAAATTAAGGTGATAAGTTAACGACCATTCCGTATCCCGCAGGCACTAACACATTACCAGCTTCATCAATCAGAAGGACTGACTATTTAATGAATATCGACACTGCCAAAATTTTAGATTCGAATGAATCTGATTTTGATTATAAGGATGATACGTTAATTGTATCGACTACATGTGGCACAATGTGGGGCAAGGGAAATACCTGTTCGAATCTGTTTATCTTTCCTCTGCAACTTAAAGAAGCATCCGTGGAACTGTCGCTGGATTTATATCCGCAGTTCAATGGCGAGCAAGCGGGTATTGTCTTATTTATAGATAGTGATAATTATATAAAATTTATACGGGAGATGGTTGGGGACAAACAGGTTGTGGTACTTGCAAAGGAAATTGACGGGGAAGCTTCCCCTGAGTTAATCACGCCATTTGAACCGTCTGATACAAATTTACAGCTGGATATTCGAAACGATAGCATCACAGTTCAATGGAAATCGCATGAAGAAAATGAGTTCCAAAAAAGTGAATTTCCGAATTGGTTTGAGGCGGATTCTAAATTTCAGGTAGGCTTACTGGTGCATGGCAATAATCCCCTGAATCAAGCAAAATTTTACTCCTTAAAGATAGATGGGCAGGCTCAATAATTGACTGTTTCGCCTCTAAAAGTCGTCGATTCACGCTCATAAACCTGTTTCTGCTCGCCATTGCAAGATAATATTGTGGTGGTGGTTTGAGTGAAGTAGAGCTTTTTGACAAAAAAACACAGATAAAATTTTCCGGTGTTTCAGCAAGTCATCGCTATAATGATGGCTTGACTTACATAGAATCAAAAGTCATAGATAGAGAGAAAGTTGGAGTTGTGATGGCCTGGATATTACCCGACAAAACGAAAGGTTGGATTGAGTTGTCAATTAATTAGACCGGGGCTGTATGGGATTAATAAGTGTAGTTGAGATACTTGTATCAGAGAGCGGAAAACGCTCCAAATTAAAAAATCATATCAAGTCTACCCTGGCAGAGGAAGATGTGACATTTGGTCGAATCAAGTATGTACATTCCTTCATAGTGGACCCATTTGTTTATAATTCTGAAGCGATATATATGTCCGTGCATGTAGAATATGCAGATCAAAGCGGCACATGGTTTGTTTGCCTTTCCAATGTAAAAAGAACACGCTGGTGCTGGAAGAGTGATTCAGGCCAAGATAATTTACCTGCTGTTCAGGATGAAGCGAGTTTCGTCGCTGAGGTAATTCCCCGCAGCTGGCTGATGCATTGGATACGTTCGCTGCTCTTTCTGACCATTGGTATTGGGTTTCTTATTGGCTTTGTTCTTGTTATTATGTGGATCGTTAGCTTGTTTAACAGCAAATATTGATATAGTGATTAATTGTAATTTATAAGTAGCGATTAAAGGAGAGGAACTCATATGGACGTAGGTGTATTTGATAGAACTGAAACGACTGATACGATTATAAGCGGTGCGGCCTATAATTTAGCGATCGGTTTAACCCTGTGCTGGGGCTTCGGCATCAACTGGCTATTGGTTGTAAATATCGATCCTCTGACAATCGCCAGTATCAATCCCTGGTTATTTTTAATTGGCTATTTTGCCTCATGCTTCTTTGGTATTTATCTGTTTAAGAGTTCGGATAAACCCATAGTAAGCTTTATTGGCTACAATTTTGTCGTGGTGCCATTTGGTTTAATTATAAATCTTGTCGTAAGTCGCTACAGTGAAGCACTTGTATCTGAAGCCATCCGCATTACTGGACTGGTAACGATAGGCATGATGGTCCTGGGTTCTTTGTTTCCCGCATTTTTCAAAAAGATTTATGGTGCGCTAACTATCGCGCTGATTCTTGTTATAATCGTTGAGCTTGTCGAGGTATTCGTTTTTGGTGTGCATCATGGCATAATTGATTGGATCGTGGTGCTCATTTTCTGCGGCTATATTGGCTACGACTGGGGACGTGCGAATCAAATACCTAAAACATTGGATAATGCCATTGATAGTGCCGCGGCATTGTATATGGACATTATTAACTTATTCCTTCGCATCTTGCGAATTCTTGGCAGGCGGAAATAACATCTTATGGATAATATAGACATCAATCCTGGCGGCCTCATCGGTGCTTTAGTCATCGGGGGCATTGGCTTCGCAATCCTCTTCGCAAATGTCGACGTGGACAGTGGCAGGGCACCATACAGGCTGGCCATCTTTATTTTAATCGGCGGTGCTATTGCAGGCAATTACATTTGGGCATCTATCTTCAAGAAGCCTAAAGAATAGACTTAACGACCTTTCTTTTTCTTCTTTTTCTTTCGCCATTCCCACGGTGCGACAGGTTCTTTTTTAGCTGCCCAGAGTCCCTTCTTGCTGCCTTTGGCATTCATCTCTAATGAGCCGAGAAGCTCATCTTTTGGTGCCTCTTTCACATCATGCCAGGCCAAACCCGCTGCAACCATAGAAGTATGAACCGAGGTAATTTTAAAATTTGTTTTTCCCGGCTCTTCGAATGTGAGTGTACATGTGGTGAGTCCGTCCGGGTCAATGGACTTTTGTATGCATTTTACTTCTTTCTTAAAAATCAATTCAGTTAGTTTCTTCTTAGCCTGTGTTCCATAGGCTTGTTTTTCCTCAGGTGCATCAATTCCATAAAGTCTCACTTTGATCTTTTCAGTCCATTTCTTATTTTTGGTTTTCAGAAGCTTGGAATATTTTGTCTGTTTTTTCACGCGAACGATGAAGGTATCGCCATCAATGATGCGGATGACCTTCCCGGTAAAAACAGGGTCCGGATCCTTCACCAATTTCGGTTCGTTGCTTTCTCCTGCCGAGGCGAATTGGCATAAAAAGGCGAATAGTATTAATGCTCTCATATTTAAGTCTCGCGGTACGTTTAAACTAGCTGATGCTGATCGAGAGTCAAGAAAAGAGATTACTTGCCTCGGTCCTATTTGATAAACCGGTTATTTCCAACTATATTAGACGCAGGCGGTAAGATCGTATAAAATCGATACTGTAAGTCCTTTATTTTTATCAATAAACGAAGACGCCACTGAAAAGTGAAAGGAGATGACCATGCGTTTCCAATGTGAAAAATGTCATTCAGCCATTGCCATAGATGATATCGTAATGGGCGAGCCATTGGGCTGTGATAGTTGCGGGGAAATTCTTGTCATTCCAGAAACCACCACATCTCCGAGAGTTATCATCAATGATTTTGTAATCTGTGAACCACTGCCTGACCTGAATTTACCACACACACTTCTGCCCGCCCGGCAAATAACCCTTGACCGGCCAGCATGGGTGCGGTTGATGGATCCAGAATACATCGATGATAACGATTGGGTAATCGACTTTATTTACGAAGCACGGGCCCGGGCAAAGGATAAAGACTTTCAGCCAAGACCCATTACAGTCGCTGAAGAAAAAATGATCTACTTCCAGGCCTATGAACGCGGCGATTCCCCATTAGAAGAAATCGATGCGATTTTGTCTATGGATCCTGATTTATAAATAATACAGGCTAAAGCTTACAAAGTCCCAATATACAGCTGATCCACCTTTTTTATTTATCTGTTGATCAAGCGCTAATATGTGGTATAATTAGGTTTTTAGATTATTATATTACATAGATTATTTTTATTATTATACGAAGGGTGTTCAGATGTTAAGATATAGATTATCATTATTAGTTATTCTTCTAGGCAGCCAAGTTCTTGCCCAGGATAATGCGGAATTTTTTAAATCAGTGAGTGAATTGAGAAAGAAAACAGAACCAAAGAACCTCACTAAGTTATTACTAAATATTACCAACAGAATTCTGACCAAGCCCGAATTAAAAAATGCAGAACATTTTGAATTAATTTCAAAACGGATCCCCTCGAAATCAGCTTTTAGAGAGGTGTTATATTTACAATTAGCCTTCTCATTTAAACTCTGTTCTAAAAAGGCAAAATATATCGAGTACCAAGAGCTTCTAAAAAAATCCTACCCGAATAGCTCATTACTGAAAGCATTTGATAAAAAATATTTTGGCAAAAGATGTCCGACTTGTAAGAAAAATAATACGCCTGAAACGATCGGAAAAATAGAGGCGAAATGCATGAAATGTTTAGGCACAGGGAAATGCGCCCGGCGTTGTAAAAATGGCAAAATACAGGGCCATTCGAAAATGCTCAAATGCACCACGTGTAATGGTTTGGGTAAATGCAAAAATTGCGATGGCAAGAAAGTCATATTGCAGAACTGCGTTAATTGCACGGATGGATATAGCGTCACTAAAAAGACAATAAAAGCATTCTACAAAGAAATTACCAAAGAGTTAAAAGAGTAATCGATTAGTGCTGCTAATCCCTCAGCAGCTTTTATTAGGGAGAGCGTGTCGTAAACACTTTTTTGGCTTCCACCTTAATCACATAATACTTTTTCCTGCCAAATTTTTTCTCGCTGCATTCAACAGTAATTAGGCAACCTTTATAATTACCTTCCTCAATCTCATATTCGAAATGAGTATCATCGATTTTTTTATAGACAGATTTTTCTAGTTTTTTAAGATATTTATTATAAGCGCTTTTACGTTTAATTGATATTTCGTAGGAACCCAACTTTTTATCCGGGTTGAAAAACAACATGACACTGCTAATAGATCTGTCTTTATTTAGTCCAGTATGATACCGATAAGTCATTGCCCAGGCCTCATCGGTGATCTTGGCTTTGCCGGGACCAACAAGGGATTGCTTTTTCTTGGTCATCTTTTTGATGGTGGCATAATCCATCCCTATCGATATTCCTGCCACTGCATATGTCTCCGCTGCCCCCACCCATGTTACCACTGATAAGCATAAAAACAGGCTAGCTTTCATTATAGTTTGCATAGGTTTTCTCCATGATTGTAAATTTATGGACTCAAGTAAACTATATAAAGTGTTTATAGTTAGTCAAGGTTTAATTGGGAATGGTATAATTGGATTCTAATTAATATAGTAAAAGAACGATTAACAGGGTGATGCTGAATATAGCAACGAGTATACCCACTTGAATGCATTGCAGCTTGTAGCTTGCGACTAGTTCACTTTCACTTTTATCCGAAATAAGCAAGGTTCCTCTTTCGACTGTCATTATTTTGTATTGTCCGGCCTCAGTTACGACTGGGCCCTGGACATAAATCTCTTCACCAGCCATTATAATGCTCTCAACAACATCTACGTATCCGGATACATCCAGATTTAACGACTGAATAAAGGGCTTATCGTGGAATACTTTTTTTTCATATTTAGTTGAAACAAAAGTTGCATGGCGAAAGTCTAATAAGACAGAACCAGTTCCATCACTGACTTTAGATTTTACAGACTCACAGCCATTATATAATTGTTCTGTAGCTTTGTTAATTGTTTGACTAATATTTACTTGAAAACATAAACAGGGTAAATTGGAAAATGGACTCCTTACAATTTCTGTCTCATCTACTGCATTGGCAATACCAATTATCTCATGGCGTCCCGGTTTAAGATCTTTTATAGAAGTCGTTGGTGTATCAATAATTCGTTTCAAGGTACGAATTTTACTAATTAAAATTGCTAGAAATATAAAATCTAGCAGACAGAAAACAATAAACGTTAGTAAAGCCATTACCTCTCTCGTCTCCATAAAATACCCGTGTCTTCCATGTTATTCATATTTTCATGTTTTCACATTTAGACGCAGTTTGGCAGCAATTTTTTCATCGTTATTTGACGACCATAATGTATTTACATAGCGTCCTGGCTATTTTCTTCTACACCATGCAAACGCAGGTAAATTTGTGCACATACCCTGGCATCTTCAAGGCCATCGTGGTGCCTGAAGCTGCCCAGATTGTAATGTCTGGCGAGGGTTTTCAATTGATGATTCCGTAGCTCCGGTAAAAGTTCTTTGGCCTTTTTGCAGCAGTCAAAGTAATCGAATTCGAAGCCCAAATCATAGTGTTCATTCAATGCATTTAAGACGGATTTATCAAATGCACTATAGGCCACGATGGGGTAGTTAAAGATGTCTTTTATATGCTGGTAGATGCTGTCGAAACGTGGCGAATCCCGAGTATCGATATCGGTCAGGCCGTGTACGTCAGTATTGCGCCACTCGTAAGGACCTATCGGTTTTATTAGAAGGTTTGCCTCCTTGACGATTTGCCCGTCGATGACTTTAACGAGCCCCAACTGACACGCACTCACACGATCTGCATTCGCTGTTTCAAAATCTATTGCTACAAAATCTCTCATTGCTTATCCATATATTTAAAATAAAATATAAATTATCCGCCTGCTTGAGCCTTGCAATTTTTAGGAGAAAATTCTTCTCATTTTAGATATGTATTAGCCTGGAAATGTGATATTGTCAGACCATCATGGCTAAAACAGACTCAAGTGACAAAACGGATTTAGTAATAGATCTCCCTACAAACAGGAAACCTATTCGTTATTGGATACTGTCCACAGCCGTGACCACAGCCCTGGCCATATTCTTGATCTTTTATTTTAGCCATCCCCCCTTCCTAATATGCATCATTTTAATCACTGCTGCGTTTACATCTTTTATCATGATTATTTACATCGCCACCATGGAACAAAGTTTGTTTGAACGTAAAAACACCTTTGTCTACAGGCGCAAAACAGCCCTTTGGTGTACGGATAAAATATTCCGCAATATAACTGGCGTCACTCTGGCAAGACCTGTCGAGGGCTTTAACTACACAGCTTTGTCTATCGAAAATGTGCGTGAGGAGTATGACAAGTTCAAAACGCATCCAAATGTCAGAGGCATCGGGTTTAACCATAGCGGGATATGGCAGGAGGTTCCTGTTTTCCTGCCATTTGAGGAGATACTTGTGCTGGCAGAAAAGATTCGGGATTACTCTGCTGAACATGGTATACAGACACAAGCTGCTGCCTACTCATCTCCTCAGATAGATAGACCCGCGGGCCGGTGACAGAAACAGGCTCCCTAAACGTCGGTATATAGGGAGAGTTTTACACTAACTGCGAGGAAATATGCCACACTCATTACATGTATTAAAAAGGCGTTGGCCCTACTACGTGTTGATCGGCCTTTCTTTTTCTGTAGTGCTGTTTTTTTTCAGTATATTTATTGTCTCCACTGTTGTTTCCCCCAGTCAGCTTGAAACCAAAGAAATCGTCCTTAGCCCGGCCTGTGAGAATCCTGCGCAATGTATAAGCTGTGGTATGACGCGTGGTTTTTGTTCTGTTTCCCGATTGCAAATCGACCAGGCCATGAGCTATAACAAACTGACTGTTCCTGTCTACATCTTTTTTATGAGCATCAATCTTTTCTTCATCTTCCTTATTTATTATCTAAGAAAAAATAAAAGGAGCTACCAATTATGAATAATTTAGAACAAAATGGTGTTGGCTTGAGTATCGCTGCAATGGTTTCCGGTATATTTTCATTATGCTTCTCTCTTGCGAGTGTGTTTACATTTGTCTTTACATTTCTCCTGGCATTATGCTGTCCATTTATTGGCGCCATTTTACCAGGGTTAGGAACGGTGTCAGCGCTCATTGCCGCTATCCTGGGTTATGTTTGTTTGAAATCTACACAGCGCGAAGAAACAGTTGCGGAAGCAAAAGTATTTGCAATAATCGCGATTGTATTCGGATCCATCGGCCTTGTTGTTTCCGGCACCATTTTAATCATCAACATCTTTTGGTCCGCAGCAATCACAACAGGTACTGCATTGAACAACGCTTGCATCTTCCTCCTACTGTAAAATTTGGCTAAAGAATCAGAGACAGTATCTCCTTAAGGTATGCCTCTGAATCCCACCCAAGACAGAGACGCTTTTTCATATAATAACTTATAACAGTATTACGATTCCAATTGCATATAGACCACTACTTGATATATTATTATCTGTTAGTTGAAGACCATCAGAGAGGGCCCCGATCTGGCATTTGGCCATTTCAAAGATCTCACTGAAAATAATTCGGGAAATGGTATGCAATGGATAATGATAAAGCAATAACTTATACATGTCCTTACTGCGAAAGAACAAAAATAGAGACCGCCGCATCGGCGCCTTATGTGAGGGGATTTGTATTGGCCTTTCAAATCGGCGCGAAAAATTTTATTGGCTGCACATCCTGTGTACGCGGTAAAGTACTAGGAGAAGCGGGCCTGTCATTGCTTTGCGGCTGGTTTAGTATTACCGCATTTTTTATAAACCCTGTTCTAATTCTTTACAATGTGCTACAAGCCCCGTTTATCAGCAAAAACTATGCAAAGGCGCGTAAGAAACTGAGCGATGCAGGCATCGAAGATGATGAATCAAGTGTGGATGTGACTCGCCTGGGCTATTCTCTGGCCACAAGCATGATGGCTGCCGACGGGCATATTGACGAAGAAGAAATTATCGTCGCGCTTGAGCTGGGCAATAAGATTTTTCCTGATTTTAACGAAAATGAACTCAGGCAGATTGTTAATGTAAAAGACCTTCCTCCGCCGCTGGACATTGCCACGATGTTGCGCGAAATTCTTACAGAAGAAGGGAAAAGAGCTGTCTGCTTATATCTTGTGATGATCGCACAGGCTGATGGTAACTTTGATGATTTTGAAAAGAAGCTTTTATCTGATGTTGCTGATAAAATGGGATTTGATCTCGATTCACTCAATGATGACGATGATGAAGTTGCTGAATAAGAGACAGCACTGAAGCTTCCACAGTAAATCCAGCCACCTCCCGCATAACTGCTTGATCAATAAGTCTAAACGAGTAAACTCTTCATTACAATAAACCGAGTGATCTAAATATGATTAGTGTAGACGATGCGCAAGCGCATATAGACAAGAGCATCTACCAAACAGAAAGCGAATCTGTAACACTTAGCAAGGCTCATGGGCGCCTGCTGCGTGAAACAATTCATGCCGACAGGGATATGCCTCCTTTCCACCGGGTCGCTATGGACGGTATTGCCATTTGTTTAGAGTCATGGAAAAACGGCAATACTTCATTTGTCATAGAGGGCATTGTCCCGGCTGGATCCGAAACTCTGACCCTGCAAGAAAACAATGCCTGCATCGAAGTGATGACGGGTTGCGTCCTGCCCATTGGCACAAATTGCGTCATTCGAGTGGAGGACATATCAATAAATGAAGCAAGTGGCGATCGTATCGCGAGCCTGGGCAAGCTCGAATTAACAGACATGCAAAACGTGCATCAGCAAGGCACAGATAATGCCAACGGTGATGTACTGTTAGAAAAAGGGCGACTCATTCGCAGTGCACAGATTGCTGTACTGTCATCCGTGGGCAAATCATCCGTTTTAGTATCTAAACGACCATCCGTAGCCATCATTGCCACCGGTGACGAATTGGTTGAGGTCGATAAAACCCCTTTAGACCACCAGATTCGCATGTCGAATATCTACGCAATATTTAGCGCTCTGGAAGATTATGGCATTGAAAAGCTCGAGCGTTACCACATTACAGATGACAAAGAGTCACTGCGCGAAAAATTGAAAACTATTTCGGAGGAGTTCGACATTCTCATTATGAGCGGCGGTGTATCCATGGGTAAGTTTGATTATGTGCCGGAAATTCTCGATGAATTAAACATTGAAAAACAGTTCCATAAGGTTGCGCAACGACCCGGAAAACCATTTTGGTTTGGTACCAATGAAACTACCCGTGTCTTCGCCCTGCCCGGCAACCCCGTTTCGACCATCGTGTGTTTTCACCGCTATGTCATGCCCTTCATTAGAAAATGCATCGGTTATGAAGTGGAGCTGCAAAAACTGGAACTTGCAGAGGACCTCAGTTTTAGACCGAACCTAACACTCTTTCAGCCTGTGACTGCCCAAAAGCACCTAGCAATACCTGTGAAACTCAATGGCTCCGGCGACTTTTGCGGCCTGGCGCGAACAAGCGGTTTCATCGAACTGCCTGCAAATACAGAGCTTCACAAAAAAGGCGGAAGCTATACTTATTACCCCATTTAGTTAGAAACGATGGAATGGACGTCCCACGACATTTCACATCGTACTTTTCTTTGCAATTTTGGATAAAAAATACTAATTTTATTTCTTCCCTCTAATTTTTTTCGTAATTAAGCTCAAATCTCCATAAATTGACGGCAATATTTGCCCGCTCAAAAGGTTTTTTTTAGGTTGCATTTGCCCTATAAAAGTCGTATACTTTATATACTAGGTGATTATGTATTTACTTTTATTAAAATTTCTGGGTACCCTCAGCGGAAATTGCGACCTTCTTGTTGAAAAGTTAGCTTTCAGCAATCGACGCAATCGACGTAAGGCCGGGCGATTAATGACTGCGCTTGGTTTAGCTGAAAAGGGCTTTCACATTGCCCCACGACTATCGCCCTTAATCAAAGGCGATGATGGACTACTCCGTCGTCGTGGCCTGGGGGCCTCAAGTCTGAAACAGGAAAAGCCTGAACCTAAGAAAGGCTTTCTTCAAAAGCTTAGAGAAAAGTTTAAGAACAAGCGTATCCATCATGAAGAAGCAACCTGGCAGGGTCTTGAGCAGCTGGAAAAGCGCGTACTCCTATCTGCTAGTAATGGCAGCGAAATTCTTCAGGATGATTCTACTTCAACTGTTATCGATGTTCCACTACAGCCCCAGGAAAGCTCCGAGGACGTAAAATCCGACTCCATTCTTGAAACTGTTGAGGCATTGTCTCTCAATAGCCTGGCGATCATTAACTGGGATGTGCAAGATCCACAGACGATGATCAATGGCTTACCTATTGGCACTGCCCATGTTATCCTTGACGGCGATCGTGATGGCGTGCAGCAGATTGCTGAGATCCTCGCAAACTATTCAGATCTCGATGCAGTGCATATATTCTCACACGGACAAGCCGGCAGTATTTCTCTTGGCAATACGACACTGAGTACAGAGAATTATTTTCTATATGACTCCGAGTTGGAAAGCTGGGGCAATGCCCTCAGCGAGGACGGCGATATTTTATTTTATGGTTGCGATGTTGCAGGCAATGAAGCTGGAGTGAATTTTCTCGGGGAACTTGCCGCACTGACCGGAGCAGATGTTGCAGCGTCTGATGATATCACAGGAAAAGATGGTGACTGGGTACTTGAAGTTGAATCCGGTGAAATTGATACAAATGAAATCGTCATAGAACCATTCAATTTTTCACTAACTCCAGTTGCGGGGAATAATTTTAGACCAATGGGTGAACTTATAGATAGCACGGCTACTAGTACAATTTCAATAAACAATATCTTTAACAATGATAGTGACACTGACACTAGTCATGCATTTTGGCTTACTTCAGGAACAACAGGTACTGAGACACGGATTAGTGCTTATGGCACCCTCGAAATCAATAGAGCCACCGGTTTTGTCCTTTACACCTTGAACAATACAAATCCGACTATAAATGGCCTCGATGTAGGTCAAAGAATAAATGATGTTTTTTTTTACACGATCACGGATGGAGCGGTTACAGACAGTGCCAGAATCAGAATCAGAATCAACGGACGCAATGATTCACCTGTTGGAGTAGATGATACTGCCTCGATAACTGAGTTGATGGATGATTCATCAACAAATTCTGTGTCTGGCGGCGATATCCTTGCCAATGACAGTGACCCTGAAGGCCATGACTTCAACCTCACTACAACAGGAACAACGACGATGGTAGGTCTCTATGGAACCATTGAGATTAAAGAAAGCGATGGTACTTACAAGTACTTTTTAGACAATAACATTGCTGCTGTAAATGAGCTTGGTACCGCCAGCGCCCCATTATTTGATACATTTACCTACTTCATAACTGATACTAGCATCCCTGGGAGCCCGGGCGGTACCGGCAATATTATCATCACTATCAACGGTATTAATGATAGCCCAACGGCTGTATCTAATACTGAGACTATTACTGAACTGGTGGATGATCTATCGCCAGGTGTAATTTCTTATACAGCCAGCGCTGGTCTGTTAAGCGATGACATTGACCCAGAAGATAACCTTTCTGTAAAAGCTTCAAGTACCGGTACACAGACAAGCGATTACGGAACCGTGAATATAAATAGTGATGGCTCATACTCGTACACTCTGAATAATACGAGCACGAAGGTCCAAAAACTTACCTCTGGTTCTACAGTCACGGATGAATTCGATTACACCATTACAGACAGCTCAAATTCTGACTCTGCTCAGGTGAGAATTGTCATCAAGGGCAAGGAAGATTCCCCGATTGCAGTTGATGATGCGGCATCTATTACGGAGCTCTTTGATAGTACTGCAATAAATTCAGTGAATGGTAGCGATATTCTTGCTAATGACAGTGACCCGGAAGAGAATTCCTTCAGCCTTACGTCAGGTACAGCAGGAACGACGACATTTGCAGCTACTTACGGGACTTTCTATATTTACAGAAGTGATGGTACATTCAAGTATGATTTAAATAATGCCAATGCCACTGTAAATGCCCTAAATACAGGTGATACCCTTACTGATACATTCGCCTACGTCATCACCGATAGCAATACCAATACAGGCATGGGAAATATCATCGTCACCATCAATGGCGTCAATGATACACCAACATTTGTAGATGATTCGGCGACGATTACTGAACTGGTGGACAGTACCGCAACAAGTACCATTTCAGTCACCGCCACCAGCGGTATGTTGGCCAATGACAGCGACCCCGAAGATAATCTCTCAGTGAAAAATCCGGGTCCATCATCAGGTAATTACGGAAACCTAACTGTCAATATTGATGGGTCATACTCTTACATTTTGGATAATACCAATACGACAGTCAATGCACTTGGGACTGCAACGACGCTCACAGAGACATTCACCTATACCATCACAGATGGCGCATTTTCTGATACTACAGTACTTAAAATCTATATCAACGGCGCCAACGATTCACCAGCACCGGTGAATGATACAAGTTCCATTACAGAACTGGTCGATAGCACTGCAACAAATACGGTCTTGCAAAATTCAGCATTGGCATTTACCGATCCGGAGAGTGATACGCCCTTAACTGTCATCGCGGGCGATATCGGTGACCATACGGGATCATTCGGAACATTAACATTAAATGCCAATGGCAGCTACAGCTATAATTTAGACGATGCGAATGCGACAGTAAATGCATTG
>JABSQK010000031.1:0-3178 GCA_013215875.1 Lentisphaeria bacterium | reverse complement strand
AGCTACAGCTATAATTTAGACGATGCGAATGCGACAGTAAATGCATTGAACACGGCAAGCACTCCATTAGCTGATACATTTACTTACAAGATTACTGATGGCGCACTTACGAGCACAAGCTCAGGCATCATCACCATCACCATCAACGGCGCCAACGATTCGCCAGCGGCAAATGATGACAGCCTGGCGATCACTGAGCTTAAAGACAGCACCGCCGCCAATACAGTCACCGGTACTGCAACGCTGTTGTTTAATGATACGGACCCCGAAAATGATACACTCAGTGTAACGACAACCGGACTCATGGCCGGAATATACGGTGACTTAAGCATTACCAGTTCAGGGGTTTATTCCTACAGCTTAAATGATTCCAGTACCGTGGTCGATGCAATCAAAGATGGCGTCGTCGAAACAGATACATTCACCTATGTCATCACCGATGGCAATGGTGAAAAGAGTAGCGCAACGATTACCGTCAACGTCACCGGGGTAAATGATACACCTACGCTTTCAAATGATACTGCGACCATAACTGAAGAAGTGGACAGCACTGCAACAAGTACCATTTCAATCACCGCCACCAACGGTATGTTCGCTAATGACAGCGATCCGGAAGATGACCTAACGGTGATAAGTACGGCGCCAATGACAAACATTGAGGGCTACGGAACCTTGGATATAAATAGTGATGGGTCCTTCTCCTACACTTTAAATAACTCCAATACAGAAGTAAATGCCCTCGCTGTCGGCGAGAACATCTCCGATACATTTACCTATACGGTTACCGATGGAACAATCACTGATACATATACGGCTCAGGTAAAAATTATTATCAACGGGGCCAATGATTCACCAATTGCAGTTGGCAATACGGCCACAGTAACTGAAGTGGTGGATAGTACGGCAACAAATACAGTGACGGGTAGCGATATCATTGCAAATGACACTGACCCCGAGAACGATAGCTTAAGTCTGGTCTCCGGCACAACAGGAACGGCAACATATACCGGCAGCTACGGAACCATTTATATAGACCGGACGGACGGTACATTCAGTTACAGTTTGGATAACAGCAATGCCACTGTTAATGATCTCGATCTTGGGGAGAGCATCAGCGATATGCTCACCTATACCATTACGGATGGAAACGGTAATACGGACACAGGCAATATCACCATTTTTATCAATGGTGTCAATGATTCACCAACGGCAGTAGATGATTCCGCGACAATAGATAAGCTGGTAGATAGTTCAGAGACATATACAGTGACTGGAGCCAGTATTTTTATAAATGATGTTGACCCTGAAGACGATTCATTAAGTCTAGTTTCAGGTACAACAGGAACTGCGACGTATACAGGGACTTACGGAACCCTATATATTGATAGAACTGATGGCTCCTATTCATATAGTTTAGATAGTTCAAACACGGTGGTGACTGAGCTGGACGTCGGCGAGAGCCTGAGTGATCTGTTCGCCTATACGATTACTGATGGTAATGGCAATATCGATACGGCCAATATCTCTATCACTATCAACGGAACAGAGGAGATTCCCATAATTAATGACCAGGGAAATACTAACATAACGCCACCAGTGGAATCTGTTCAACCTGTAACAAATTCGATTTTGCAAAGTTATAGTCAGCTTGAAAATAATAGATTTTGGTTTTTTGATGACTCCATGGAATTGAGTCCTGATCTGATCTTTTTTGAACATGATACAGAAAACTTGCATTTCTTCGCTACGGATCCAGGTGATGACGTTGCCGATTTCGATGACGGAATTTATTGGCCTGAGGAAGATGCCGTAAATCGCTTACTCGAAGAAGAATTTTTATTTGAAGAAGATGAAGAAGATGAAGATGATGAGGATTGGGCCGATGATGAAGACGACCAGTCTTCTTTTCGGAATACCAATGAAAGTCATGCACAATCTGATTCATTGAAGAGACATCCTATAATAGAAAAGGTGCTTCGATACTTCAATCGTTCTGCCTAAAAGCCTTATGCCGCGGCGGCTCGAACCAGTCGTTTCGTAAATCCCTTAGATACTGATTTATTAAATCCAATTATTACCCAATCCAGCTCATACAATATGGGTTGATTTTATTCAGATTTCTGATATAATTAAGTCTTGTTATGGTTTATTGCCATTAAAAAAATCGAGATGTTAATATATACCGGGGTGAGACTTGTCACTGTTATTATTAAAGTTTCTAGATACACTATGTGGAAATTGTAATCTACTTGTAGAAAAGCTTTCGTTCAGCAACCGGAGCAACAGGCGAAAAGCCGGGCGCTTGATGAGTTCGATGGGGCTTGCTGAACACGGTTTTACGATTGCACCACGCCTATCACCACTGATCAAAGGTGATGATGGACAACTCCATCGTCGTGGTTTTACTTCCGCCAAATTGAATCAGCAAAAACCGGAGCCGAAGAAGGGCTTTGTTCAAAAACTCAAAGACAAATTTAAGTACAAGCGTATTCGCGATAAGGAAGCGACTTGGCAAGGACTTGAGCAATTAGAAGAGCGCGTGCTCTTATCTGCCAGTAATGGCACAGAGCTTCTGCAAGATGATTCTGCCGCGAGTGCTATAGAGATTCCCTTAGAACTGCAAGAACTTTCTGAGCTGGAGGAAGCGGGTGATTCCATTCTGGAAAGCGTTGAAGCCATGGCGATAAACAGTCTGGCAATTATAGACGGAAATGTCGAAGACCCCCAAACGATTATAAATGCGTTGTCGCTTGGCACTGCTCATGTCATCCTTGACGATGATCGTGATGGCATCGAACAAATTGCTGAAATTCTTGCAAATTATTCAGGACTCGATGCCGTGCATATATACTCCCATGGGGAAGCGGGCAGCATTCACCTTGGCAATAGTGAACTTAGCGTAGACAACTATTTTCTATACGAGACTGAGCTGGAATCATGGGGTAAGGCACTTAGTGAGGATGGCGATATTTTATTTTATGGGTGTAATATTGCGGGCAATTCGGTTGGTAAGGGCTTACTGGGGGAACTTGCCGCACTGTGCACCCTAGCCATTAATCGTATAAACGTCCTTATAAATAGGGTTACACTTAAACCCTTTTCGTTTTCTTAAATTAATGTCAATATGTTTATTTTCAAGCATAAAGTTTTTAGCTGCCTGCCTGGATGCAATATTTGC
>JABSQK010000309.1 GCA_013215875.1 Lentisphaeria bacterium | reverse complement strand
GGCGAATGGGACAGGGATTTTGAAATTGATATGCTGGACTACTTCAAAGGACAAACTGCAAGTGTGGAAATCATTCGCGGACGCCTGGATGTTACCGGGCCACTGACAATGACATTGCTTAAAGAACAAACCGGGCTTGATGAAACATTAATCAAGTCTGCCTTGGAAGCGTTGGAAGGGGAAGGCTATGTCTTGCGTGGTCATTTTAGCAGCAGCAGTTTTCAAGATGCCAATGGGCCGGAGAAAACATCCGGCGAATTGGAATGGTGTGAACGGCGATTACTTGCACGGATTCATCGTTTAACCATAAAGGGATTGCGGGCGCTTATACAGCCGGTAAGCCCACATGACTATATCAAATTCCTCTTGCGCTGGCAAGGAGTGGATCGAGCATCAAAGCCGGATGGTGTCAATGCAGTTCTGCAAGTGGTTCAGCAATTGGAAGGACTCGAAATTTCGGCGTCCGCCTGGGAAGCAGATATATTTCCAAACCGCATTCAGAATTATGGCCCGGGATTGATCGATGAATTATGTTTGTATGGGCAAGTCCTCTGGTCGCGTTTATCTGGCGCATCAAAAGAAGATGTCAGTAACTTTGCCATGAACCGTGCTGTACCAGTAAGTTTTATTTTGCGCGAAGATCTCGAATGGATAGTTGGTGAAACTGAAAAGCGCGATTACCAGTTTTCACCACATGCGCAAGACGTCTACGATATTTTGAAAGAAAAGGGCGCCATGTTTATTGAGGACATTCGCAGTACATCCGATATATTACCGAGTCAGGTAGAAGATGGCTTGAGCCAATTAGCCGCCGCCGGAATGATAAATGCCGATGGCTTCGATGCCATTCGTACATTGGTGGATCCGACGCGCAAAAAGCAGGATAAGAGTAAACGGCGCAGGCAACGGGCAAAACACATTGCCTACAAGCGGGGAGGGCGATGGTCGGTTTTTCCACCATTTGAAATTGAGATAGAATCAAAGCAATACCTTACTGATTGGGCATGGCAACTGATGGATCGTTATGGCGTGGTTTTTCGTGACCTCCTGAGCAAGGAACAAAATGCACCGCCATGGTACCAACTTATACGAATTTACCGGAGGCTTGAAGCGCGCGGTGAAATTCGCGGCGGACGCTTTATTAGTTCTGTGGGCGGTGAACAATTTGCCTTGCCGGATATGATTGAAAAACTCAGGGGATGTCGCGATGACAAGGCACGCAACTTTGTATTTATATCTGCTACGGATCCCTGTAACTTAATTGGCGTGATTAGTAAAGATATCCGAGTACCGGCATCATCAAAGAATAACTTATGTATAAAGAATGGTCGTTTAGCTGCAACAAAAGTGGGCGATGAGATTAATTACTATATTGAATTAAGTATCGAAGAAAAAGATTATATTCGCCGGCACTTAACAATGAATGCCTTGGCCCGTCAGCGACAGAACGACCTGCAAGTAGAAATACCAGGCCTCCACTAAGCCAAGTCATAAAAGCGGTTCTTTGAAACTCGCGATTATACCAGCATGGAAGACCTCTTATTCGGCCACCTGCTTAAACAATTCTCCATTCCCAATATCCCCGCGGCACAAGCTTGCCGCTAGCGGATTCTGCTGGTCATTCTGCCCCGATGGTGACAGGCAGGATATCGCATAATTTCTTATCGGATATAAATTACAAGCTCTGCAACTTGTGGCCTGAAGCCCGTAGCTTTGCTCCACAGTTAGCGGGCAGAGTTACAGCAGCATACTATGAATTTCGCTTGGCAGCTCTAGGTATTATACTAATAAAAAAAGACTCGCGCTCAGCTGCTTCCGTTTCATTAATACATTTATCGATTTCAGTAAGATGTACTTTATTGGCTTCTGCTTCCGTCGCCCCAAATGTGCAATCAAAATCCCAGTAGTCCTGGCCATCTGGCAGTTTCTGACGCCGACTTCTTTTTATATATTTCCGGATTTCAGATTTTGCTGCTTCAATCATGCGTGGGTATTTACGTTTCGGGTGAATCAATTTAATAGTTTTTTTCATCAAAAATCCTTTCAGTTACATTGATACTATAATGCGATTCACATAGCATACATTTAATTTATCGCAGTAAATTCGTCTTTACTGGAATGCATATCGCTAAGATAACTGCCTGGCACTATCGACGGAGCTTGCGATTCCTAACTCGGAGGCACCAATAGAAATGGCCAGGAGCAGCGCGCCTACCGACAATACTAGTTTTTGAATTAATCGCTTGCTCATTGATAGGCTCCTTGAGGAAGCCAGGAAAATAACCCGATAATCATGCTTATTCTCCGAACTTTTTCAGAAGCGCTTTGGCCTCGGGCGCATCGATGTTCCGCAGGACCCGAAGAAGCTTGTCCCGGCGCTGCAGAATCGGTGAGCCCACATAGTTCTGTGTGCCGATCCCCTTTTTGACGAGTTCAACGCGGTCGAAGATCTCTGGGTCCTGC
>JABSQK010000308.1 GCA_013215875.1 Lentisphaeria bacterium | reverse complement strand
CAGGAAATATGAAGAAGTGGTTATAGAAAAAATCTCACTTAGCCCATCCGGCTAGAAGCAATCCCCTTATAAGACACATCCGGCTTCTCGAACTAGAGGATTGATGATGACCACAAGAGTCATTTCAATCCTTTATTGTTCTAATTCCCATTTCATTATATTTTTTAAGCTATACCTTCTTAAAAACCAGGGTAATTATATCAGTTCTGGAAATTACGAACCCCGCTCTTTGTACCCTTATTTTTATTTCAAAAAGCCTTTATTGGCCAATACTTATACTCAGTCCATTCGCCTGCTATTTTATAACCCGCTTTCTGACCATTAGGTCGCATTCATACCTTTATGCTGAATATAGAGTTTATTTTTTTATATCTTTAGTTATCATTCTTTTATTCGCGGTGATTTTCATAAGCAATTTCCTCTTGGAACGCAAAGCTCTTAATTGTGCAAAACAGATTATCGAAGAGGATTAAATATGTTTAAACGAATTATCACTTCTCTTTTTTTAATACTATTTTTTATCTTTACGGTTATAATACCTATTTTGGATCCACCAAGAAATAAAGACACATATGTTATTTTCCTCATTTTTCATTTTTACTCTGCCCTGACTATTTTTATGTACATTATACAGAGACGACCCCTGCCCTTAATATCGCGAGTTTTTCCATTCCTAATCCCAAGCTTTTATTTATTTTTGATATATCAGATCTTACCCGATGGATTTAATCGCCCTACGTATGAAATCGAAGATCATTTTTGGGAGGTATTGGGCTTTTCGTCACTAAGTATCTGCAACACCTTCTTGTGTTTTCGCTATGCTTTCAAAAAAGAAATTCGAATGAAAGTTGACCCTGATGCAGTGAAAGAACCTGTGATGGTTAAAATGGCAAATTCATTAACGGGAAGTTTGAAGTTTTGTATTCGTTATTGGTATCTAAGTATTGTGGTTATGATTCTAAGCGCAATTCCAGTACTTCTTTATGCCAAAAAGAACTATATCGAATACTTAGATGATCAATTCTTCGAAGCTAAAAATAAAAATGATGCTGAGAAAGTAATATCAATACAAAATTCATTTTTCTATCCATCTGATACCTACAAGGATAAAGCCATACATCTAGCTGTGGAATTTAATGATTTAGCCTTCCTAAAACAATGTCTCGAAAATGGGGATGACATTGATCTTCTCAACAGGGATGGCGAGACTCCGTTGCACCATGCAATGAGAAACAGCAATTACCAAATTTTTGAGTATTTAGTTAAGAATGGATCAAATCTACAAATTCAAACTCGTTACAAAGATTCTGTTTTGCATTTAGCTGCTTTCAGTAGTCTTGAAAAAGTTAAATTACTAGTTAATAAGGGTATTGATATAAATATTAAAGACAATAACGGTGAAACTCCTTTATTTCGAACCTATAAAAAAATTAAAATCTTTAACTACCTTATATCAATTGGGGCTGACATAAATGTAAAGAATACACAGAACCGCTCATTGCTTCATATGCGTTATATATCAGAAGAGATTATGGAATTATTAATTAAAGCAGGCTTGGATGTGAATGCTAAAGATAATGAAGGTACGACCCCCATATTCCAAATGCGTAATATTAATAATATAAAAATCCTTATAGAAAATGGCGCAAAAGTAAATATCTCTAACAAATTTAACACTCTTCTGATACAACATATGCCAAATGATATCGAAATTATTAAAGTGCTCCTGGAGAATGGTGCGGACCCAAACATTGTAGGTAGTTATGGTAGAAAAGCCTTATCATATTGTAAGAGGAATAGAGATAGAGATATAGCAAAGAGGGACTTGTTATTAAAATATGGTGCAAAATATGATCTATACGTCTTATTCACCGAAGCAATTGGCAAAGATGATTTAGAGTTTGTGAAGAAGAAACTTGAAGAAAAAATCGAGCTTAATAAGCTGACAGGAGAAAAAACTCTCTTAGATCTGGCCGAATCCCCCGAAATGAAAACTCTTTTAAAAGAGCATGGGGCGAAAACATTTCATGACTTGAAAGTGGAATTATTTAAATAGAAAATTATTTAATTCTATTTCAATAAAGCATCGATAAGGCGGCCGGAAACGAGTTTTAATCCCTCGTAATCCCAATGGTTTATATCGAGTAGTGTTGCATCCAGGGTATTAACAGAGCACGTATTAGGGTCTTCGCTGCAAATCTGATCAATCGCATCATTGTAGTGTGCGTGGTATTCCATAAACTTTGTCATAATAATGGGTGTCTCTTCACCAAGTTCACTTCGCATAGCCGTGAAATGCGCTTTTATTTTCGGGATCCAAATACTGATCTCAGTTTCGCAATTCGAGTCATTTATTCCCAGGGAAAAGAATAGTGCCGGTTTAATGGGTTTATCTTCAAGCAGCTCTTTTGCAGCATTAATTCGCTGAAGGAATATCTGGTAATAGATATCTGGAGTTTCCCATTGGCCAATGGTACTACCACCATGGCCTGTTTTCACTAAATGCACGGGTGCAGAGCCTTCGGGCATTTGATCCGCCCGGTTTGCCAATTCCAGTTCAAATCCATGATGCAAGGCCGGATCAATACCTATATGTCCCATTAAATTGTTGACGCCAATCTGCATGGGCTCAAATTCCAGGTTCTCGTTATTTAATACCTGAACAGATTCATAGGGCTCCAGTTCTGCTGCTGTAAGCATGGTATTTAATTCGCAGCCACCGGAATTGCTCTCACCATTGATGATAATCAACCAGTCAGATAATGTTGTTTGATTCATAATAATCGCTTTCCTTTAATTCATTCTAAAATCCTGCCTCTTACTCAATTATCAAGTGGGATGAAAACTAAGTTTAAATAGTTTGTGATGATTGAGTATTGATAATCTCTTCCTATAGTAGGAATGAAATTAACACAAAACTTGAGTAGACTAAATTATGGCTGATGTATTGGATCCAGATGTTTTTAATAATCGGGGAACGCATGTTTTAACTCGCGGGCAGCGCCTGCAACTTGAAGTGAACGGCTATGTAATCATCGAAAACGCGCTTACCGCTGATGAAACGGGGCGTTATTACGAAGCCATGAAACGGCTCGAAAAAGATTTTAAAGATAGCGACGACCCTGGTGAAGCAATGATTCGTAATTGCAAATTAAGCCAATATACGCCGCACAAATGGCATTTTACCCACATACTCGAATCTCAACCTGAATTTCTCGAATATCTGAGCCATCCATTAATGGTTTCCCTAGCTGAAGAACTGGTCGGCGGTTCGGTCCGTCTGGAGGAATCTGAAGCAACGATTAATCGGCGCCCACCGGATCTACCTGATTTTCCAGATGGCTTTCATTATGGCACCCGCCCGAATTATGGCTGCTATACGGAAAAGGGGCTGCATCATTGCATGTTTGTTAAATGCTTAACGAACCTCACAGAACTTGGTCCTGATGATGGCGGTACGGTAGTGATCGCCGGTAGCCATAAATTAAATTTGCCGATAGATGAAGTTATCGATGCAGCTCGACAGGAGCCCTCGCTGGTTCATCAAATCATTGCGCCAGCGGGATCAACCGTGCTTTTTGGCGAGTCTCTGGTGCATGCAACGGGAATTCTTCGCAGTGATAATGAACGAGTGATTATTATTGGTGGTTATACGCCAACCATGTACCAGGCATGGATAGGAAATGAACCATCAAAGGACTATGTTGAACAAAGCCCGGATCATCTAAAAACATTTCTCTCCGGAGATGCTATTTGGAATTGGGCACGCAATGCCCGGGATTTCTAAAATATAACAACTAAGTTTGGGTGAAAGTCTCAATGTGGGAATACGTATGATCAATTGTGAACAACTTCAGAAATAACCCCTCTAAACAATAAGGAATAACTATGCGATATGTATTAATCTCAATTGCCTTGCTTATGGTCTGTGGGCCAGCACATGCAGACTTAGATGAAGATTTTACCAAAGTGGAAGCAGCCTTCGAACAATTTAAAAAGGACAATCCGAAAACAAAAAACTGGAAAAGTTGCAGAGTAAAGAAATTAAAAGACGCTATCTCCTTTTGCATTTACGATGCAAAGCATGTCAGCAATATCAATGCCTTAAAAGGGATTCCAATTAACATCCTTGTTTTAGGTGGGTACGATATAAGCGACATATCAGCACTGAAGGGAATGCCATTGGAGAGACTCGATTTAGCATATACCAAGGTTATGGATATATCAGCACTGAAGGGAATGCCATTGGAAAGTCTCGATATATCAGAAACCTCGGTTAGTGATATCACTGCCCTAAAGGGAATGCCCCTAACGATACTCTATTTATCAGAGAGCAAGGTGAGTGATATCACTGCCCTGAAGAAAATGAACATAGGAATACTCGATCTATCAGATACCAAGGTCCGAGAAATCTCTGCATTACAAGGCATAAACCTATTCAAGTTGTCTCTCAATAATACAAAAATAAAAGATATATCTGTAATGAAAGGCATGAAACAACTCAGTTTTATTTCGATTAAAAATACACAGGTGACTGACATATCTGCATTGAAAGGTATGAAAATCAGAACATTAATCCTCGACGGACTGGATATTAGTGATATTTCAGCATTGAAGGGTATGCCTCTTACGAGATTTTCTATGCGAAAGACAAAGGTCACTGACATCTCTGCATTGAAGGGTATGAAATTAACAGAATTAAACCTGGACAGACTGAATATTAACGATATTTCGGCAGTAAAGGGCATGCCACTTACATTACTCTCAATACGAAAGACGAAGGTGACTGACATCTCTGCGTTAAAGGGTATGAAATTAACTCAGTTAGTCCTCGACGGGTTGGCTAT
>JABSQK010000307.1 GCA_013215875.1 Lentisphaeria bacterium | reverse complement strand
TCCTTCATTGCCACAAATTTCCACCCGGCGAAAATGTCCCGGATAGATACTGGTTGTACCGCTGATAAGCCCCAATGCGCCATTCTTAAAACGCAAACAGGCAACTGCAGTATCTTCCACTTCGATATTATCATGCGCCAAACAATCTGTATAGGCCATAATAGAATCCACATCGCCCATTAACCAGATAAGCGAATCGACAGCATGAATTGATTGATTCATCAAAGCGCCTCCGCCATCTAATTGTTGGGTTCCTTTCCAGCCGCCTTCATCATAATATTTTTGGTCGCGCCACCAGGGTACATGAGCTGCAGCAAATGTGAGCTTGCCAAAACGTCCGGCATCAACTGCTCGTTTCATTTCGTTTGTCACATCGTTAAACCGGTATGGAAAAATTCCGCAAAGCTTGGTACCGGCATCCGCATGGGCCTGAGTCATAGCATCGATGCGCTCAAGGGAAATCTCGATGGGTTTTTCACATATCACATGCTTTCCAGCCTTGGCAGCTGCAATGGCAGTTTCAGCATGGGCACCAGATGGCGTGCAGATACTGACAATTTCAATCTCAGGATCAGCCATAAATTCATCAATGGAATCATATGCCTTGCCACCAAACTCTGCAGTAAATTTTTCTGCTTTTTCCAGACTGCGAGAATGTGCCGCAACGAGTTCTGCATTGGGAATTTCTGCAAGTGCTTTAGCATGAAATTCGCTGATCATGCCAATACCTATAATACCAATTTTATGTGTCTTCATCTTTCGATTCCTTCCTGAGCGGCAATTAATTTGCTTAAGCTGTGACTTTATATAGCATTTAGGCAATGTAAAGCATATTATATGAAGCTATGACAAAAAAACTCACCATCTTGTTTTTGCTGTATTTTACGAGTGCATCCGCTGCTGATTTTTCTGATTCGATCTATGCAGCTTTGCTCAACGAACTGTACCGGCAGGCAGCGATTGATCCAGTAACTGGCCTTGAGCTCAAGGATGAACGCCGCCGTATGCAAAGGCAGCATGAGAAATTAGCCCTCTGGTACAAAAAGAAAAATGATTTTATAAGCAGTAAAAATTGCCGTAGCCCCGAATGTAAAAAGATCTGGACCAGTTACAAAAAAGAGATGGCAAATGAAAAGCTTTTGTACGTATCGGCAAAGAAACGATTAAAGTTCTGTAAGGAAATCGCGGCTCATTACAAGCTCGTTAATAAGACATTCGATGCGTCCATAAAGAATCTGACAAATGATGCCGAGGTAAGGAAATTATTTAAAAAACGCCTTAAACAAACGCTTCATTTCAGATTTCGTTATTTTCAACGCAGTCAGACATCTCAAACTGCCGCTGTATATTTTCCTGCATTACAAGTCATTGCGATTAATCTCGACATCGCCTACAAAAATACTGGAAACTTTATCGATAGCTTTGCACATGAATTCTGGCATCATCTGCTTCCTGTAAGCGAGAGCAGATTGGCTGAATCGTTCTTCATCGAAGGGCAAACCGAACTGCTCGCTGATGAATGGAATAATTCATTTAAGGGTGTAAAGCCCGGTACAATCGAGTATCCGCTTCAAACAGCTTGGGTCTCCCTGCTCTATTCAATTGAAAAAGAAAAATATTTACGCTATCTCTGTTCCATCATCCCCAAAAAAACTCTGGCAAATATCGAATACAAAGATGGTTTTAGCAACCATGTGATCAGTGTCTTTAAGAACTCACAGCTCTGTCCGCCAAAGAAAAAGCAGCGGCTTGAAGAATTGTTGGCGAACTGGGGCTGGAAGGAAGATGATAAATCTCCCCTGAAGCTTGATGTGCACCTTGAGAAAGGTCTTTTCAGCAAGGAAAAGATGCTGCGCTTGTTTAAACGCAAACGGCAACTATATATGGATCTAGCCAATGCTATAGCAGTAATTAATCTGCAGGATCTTCATGCTAAATTCACTAAAGATGAAATACTCGAACGGCTCAAAGTAAATAATGGACTGAAGGCAAACATGTCGAAGCTTCTGGACTATTGTAAGAATCCAAAAAAAGAATATAACGTAAAATATTTTTATGAATGATTTTGAAGAATTAAGTCCCGATAATGTAATTGATGCCGTTGAGCAAGTCATGGGTAAAGGCTTTACAGGCCTGGCCCACTCTCACCCAAGCTATATCAACCGGGTCTATGAATTGCAGGATGTCGACGGCGACCGCTTCGTCGCAAAATTTTACCGTCCCGGGCGTTGGGAAATGGATGCTCTTCTTGATGAACACGATTTTATCATGGACTGTGTCGAAGATGAAATTCCTGTTATCCCTCCGCTGGTAATTGGCGAGTCAACGCTGGCCGAGTACAAGGGCATTTACTTTGCCGTATTTCCGAAGAAATGGGGCCATACCCTGCAAGTGGAAGATGATGAAAACTGGTTGCGTCTCGGCCGCATAGTTGGTCGCTGCCATATGGTAGGTCAACGCTTCGAAGCGGAGCACCGGATAATTATGGATCCGTCATTATCAACTAAAAGTGACATCTCAACCCTGCAAGGATTTATCGACGAAAAGCACCTGGCACAATTTAACGAGATTACTGATGAGCTCATGTCGCTCATTTGCCCTTTATTTGAAGATGTAGACCGCATCCGCATTCACGGCGATCTGCATATGAATAATATCCTTGAGCATTCTGAAGATGGTTTAATGCTGATTGACTTCGATGATATGGCAATGGGTCCGGCAGTGCAGGATCTCTGGCTCATGTTGTCGAGCTCCGTGGAGGAATCACGCCAGATACTCGATCTCTTGATTGATGGCTATGAAGAATTCTATGAGTTTGACCATTTTTCATTGAAGCTCATCGAACCACTGCGGGTGATGCGTATGCTTTACTTCTCCGCCTGGTGCTCCATGCAAATAAACGATCCCGTCTTCAGACACAATTTCCCTCATTGGGGAACAAGCGATTTTTGGCAAGTGGAAATTAATGACCTGCAGAAACAATTAATGACAATCAAAAATTCGTTACGTTAATCAAGCTTTCTCTATATAAGATCCGATTTTTGAGCTTAGCACTTCAAATCATCATCAGTTCTAAGTGACTGATACTGCAACAAATCGCCCTTGCAGTAGATGGATTTATGAGTTATTCCAGCTTAGAGCTTATCGGCTAATTCCATAGCAAAATATGTCAGAATGATATCTGCCCCGGCTCGTTTTATTGAAAGTACAGATTCCATCGCAGCCTGTTCCGCATCGAGCCAGCCGAGTTGTCCAGCAGCTTTTATCATGGCATATTCACCACTTACATTATATGCCGCGACGGGCACAGTAGAAAAATCTGATATGGTCTTTACTACATCGAGGTAAGGCAGAGCAGGTTTTATCATAACCATGTCGGCTCCTTCTGCAATATCGAGTTCCACCTCACGTATGGCTTCGCGCAGATTTGCAGGATCCATTTGATAGGTTTTTTTATCCCCTTCCTTCGGTGCTGAATCAAGCGCATCACGAAATGGCCCATAGAAACTGCTGGCATATTTTGCGGAGTAAGCCAGAATGGCAACTTTTTCAAAACCACTCTCATCCAATACATCGCGAATATATGCAATGCGTCCATCCATCATATCCGATGGTGCTATGATATCCGCACCGGCTTCTGCCTGGCTTATGGCTATTGCTGCAAGTATTTCCAAAGTTGGGTCATTGAGAATTTCGCCATCTCTTACAAGCCCATCATGGCCATCGCTGGAATAAGGGTCCATTGCCACATCTGAAACAATGGCAATCTCAGGCACTGCATCTTTTATCCGCTTTATCGTATCCTGGAAAAGCCCATCCGGGTTCGAACCCTCTGTGGCCAGGGGATCTTTTTTTGAATCACCTAAACACGGAAATAAGGCGACAGCCGGAATACCTGCAGCATGAGCATCTTTGCAGGCGCTGACAATAAGATCGGGGCTCAGTCGGGAAATTCCCGGCATGGATGCGATTGCTTCGGACTTATTCTCTCCGTCAATAATGAAAAGAGGTAGAATAAAGTCCTGAGCTGTAAGAACCGTTTCGCGAACCATGTCTCGTATTGCAGCAGACTGCCGGTTGCGCCGCGGCCTTTGTAATAAACTGATGCGATTCATTATTTCAGCTATTCAGAATCCGTATCAGGTCCAACAATTACTGTACCCCAGAACATATCCATGGAACGAATAATATTTTGCAGTGCGCCACCGCCTGAACCTTCTGCCGAGCCCAATTCATTTTTGATTTCCACAAAATGGTCATTCATAGCCTGTAGACGTTCAGCAAGTGTTGTGGAAATTTGTAATGCTGCATCCGAATTTCCCTGAAGATAAGCTTTTAAATCAGAAATAATATAGACTGTTGCAGCTGTATCTGCTGAGACCGTTGCTGTAAGTTCGCTACTTAACAAAACACTCATTTCGCCAAACATCGTATTTGTCTTATCTGTTTTGCAAATTTCGATTCCGGCACGAGATATTTTAAGTGTACCACTCTTTAATACATAAACATTATCGGACGTTTGTCCTTCTGCAAGAATTGTATCTCCTGCGCAATAGTTTTTTTCTTCCAGTCCGTCGAGATTCAATGATGTGCTCATAATAATTTCCCTTTTATTTAGCGCGATCATGCAAGACCGCTAAGTCATATAAATCTATAAGAAAAATGGTCTTTTTCAACTGATAAATGCATTATTAATTTTCTTGAGGAGATTGGTTTTAACTCATTTTTATACCGTTATGAACTGTTACTCTTGACCCTTCACAGAGATATGCAGTACTGGGGTCACCCTTTATATAAGGGCCGAATGATTCTCCGTAGAGTTCTTTCATATTGCATTGCAACTCAAATTTATCTATTTATCGATATGTCCAAGCGGGATGTTGCACTTCATATTCGATTGAGGAATTTTCATTTTTGGCAGAATATCCCCAATAGTGTTCAGTGATAAACTCTTGTTCGCTATTTGAAATAAATGATCTTTCTTCTACTTCAGGGCTAACAGACAAATGATTCCAATGATTATTTAGCTTCCAGGAATAGGAAATTTTTTGCGGAATTTTATTTTCAAAAATATGCTCGTGGGCCATTGGCAGTGATATATAATTTTCATTGTATAGTGTTCTGGCAATAAAGGCGATGGCAAATTTCGGGACCAGTTCTTTTACAAATACCACTCCCCTGCGCCAGCCACCGGCTGATTTTCGGCGCACATAAAAACGCAAATTAAGTTCCTCAAAATTGCGATGGAATGGAAAGCCGATCTTTTTTACCCGTGTATTTGAAAACCAGAATCCAACAATGCTGATATAACACGTGCCATTATAAAAGTCGAGCTCTGTGCCAAACGGTACAAGTGGCAAAAGTTTCTCAGGGTCGATCTCGTAGTTAAGCATGATAAGCCACGACCAGTCTGCTTCTAAAAATACCGGCTTAGATTGCAATTTACCTCTCCCAGCGATCGATATTGCAATATACATTTTCGCTATTTGTTGCAGATTTTGTTCTGCTCGAAAGTTCTTTTTCCGCATCAACAAAATCTGCATAATGAAAATGGAAGCCGGCATCCAATAATCGTTTTGGAACAACCCGACGACTCTTCAGCACGAGTTCTTTTTCCGTTTGCTTCACAATTACCCCAAGGCTTAACAACCAATTCGGACAACGCATACGAAATAGGGGCTTTTGGCTATCGGCGATAATCTTCATAAAATCTGCATTTGGTATAGGCTGTGGAGATGAAATATTTATATTTCCCTCAAGCTCCTTGTGCATGAGCATAAAGTCAATCGCCCTGCATAAATCATGGCCGTGAATCCAGCTGACATATTGATTTCCATCGCCGATTCCCTTGCCAAAACCAAGTTGTACGGCCTCTTTCATATGATCATATGGGCCACCTGCAGCCGTATCGAACACCATGGCCATTCGCAAGGCAATTTGCCGGGCACCGGTTTTTTTGTATTTGTAAAAACGGCTTTCCCATTGCTCACAAACTTCAACTGAAAATCCTTCTCCATGTTGTGCCTCTTCATCCATTTCGACTTTACTGCTTCTGTAGATCGTCGCAGAACTGGCATTCATCCACAGCTCAGGACCACAATCCAGTCGCTCAAGTGCTTCGCCTAAAAGCTGTGTACTCTTCAAGCGGGATTGATAAATTGCCTGCTTATTTTTTTCATTGTAACGGCAATTTACAGATTGCCCGCAGAGATTAATTAAGACATCGGCATCTTCCAAAGCCGCATGCCAGGCTCCATGAGTCCGCCCATCCCATTTAACAAACTCCAGATTTTTCTGATTTTCAAAGTCCTTTCTGCTCAATACAATCAGCTGATGGCCCCTGCCCATCAAATAATGAATAAGCAGCTTTCCCATGTATCCGCTTCCACCCGCAATGGCTATTTTTTTCATAATCCTCTCCTACTGTTTTTGTTCACGTCATTACTGTGAATATCACAATTTCCCGTTTCACAGTTACTCGCATTCAATTTCAATAATGCCCCGGAAATACTTTTTCTGTTTGAACTGATCTGATGCACGACTGCTCTGGTCAATACATCAAAACCAGGCCTGGCGAAGAGCAAGGACCATTCTCGGTAGTTTTTCAATGCATACATGCACATGATCCAAGCCTTTTTTCCTTTGTAAACCAAACCCGTATCGCTGACTAGAATTAAATCATCGAGGCTCAAGTCATTGACCAAATCCGGCATTATGATTTTTACTTGATTGCTCTGCTGTGCAATAAAAATCATA
Source organism: Lentisphaeria bacterium (assembly GCA_013215875.1). Taxonomy (GTDB): domain Bacteria; phylum Verrucomicrobiota; class Lentisphaeria; order JABSQK01; family JABSQK01; genus JABSQK01. The sequence continues at coordinate 33,555 of JABSQK010000307.1, read as the reverse complement.
TCGATATACTTCGGTTGCTTGGCCAGCCAGTTTTTGCAGCGCCGGCACAACTCACAATTTCTATCGTATAGCACATAGAGTAATTTCATGTCATTTATCCTTCTACTTTTATAGCTCTATCTGCAGGCACTGGTGGCGGTTCTTTGAATAGCATCGCACGTTTGCGCATTTTGCTAAAGATTATTAAATTCATAAAATGCATTGCACCAAGAACAAGTAAAACCTTTCCTACTTTGCCGCTCAAAACCTCGAAGACTTCGTAATTCTGCGTCGGCTGCAAACCACTTTTTAAGGCCAGGCTAACAAAGCCAATATTAATTAAGTAGAATCCCACCACCAAGAGGTGATTTACAGAATCTGCCAGCTCAATATTTCCCGCATAGCTATCCACCAAAAATATCCGGCCGTTTTTGTAGAGCGTGCGCCCCACCCAAATGGTTATCCCGACGCTGATTACAATGTACAAACTGTAGGTGATCATTATGTAGTTGTTCATTTCGTATTACTCCTTTTTTATTTTATTGTATTTTCAGTAAATAGTGAAAGTTGTACGGAAATTTTTTTAGTTTGTGTGTTTCCTATTTCAATGTTTTTAGTAGTAGAGTGAGAACGAGATTTTTATCCGATTGAGAAAATTTATCGAGCACTTTTGCACCTGTGCCAAGCAGTTCACTTATATCCTTCATTTGTTTATGAAAGAGTTCCGCTTCTTTGCCTTTCATTCCGACAGTTTTTTCTGCGCAGGCTGTGACCACCTCTATGGCTGGGTCCAATTCGCGACGACGACGCTCCTTGATAACAAGCTTAAACATTTTGAGCACATCTTTTTCTGCCTCGAAGTATTCCTTGCGGTCGCCGCGCTTTATGATTGTTCGAATAAGCCCCCAGTTCTGCAATTCTTTTAGATTTTTATGAGCATTGCCCCGGCTGATAGCCAGTTCCTCCATGATGTCATCTGTTGAAATTGGGTCGACTGAGATAATTAATAAGGCATGTACTTGGGCCATGGTACGATTAATCCCCCATTGCGGGCCAACCACGCCCCAGTGGTTTAAGAATTCGTCCTGGGCATCTTTCAATTTATCTGACATGGTCTTCCTCTTTATTCAGCTTGTTATAGTTCCTGTACTTTCAATATTAAGTGAAAGTTGTGAAAGTGCAAGTGCTAAATGAAAAAAAACTGAAAAAAGTTATTCTGCCTTTATGGCAGCTAGTGCGAGCAGTGCCCAACCGATAATGAATGCAAGTCCGCCAAAGGGCGTGACCATGCCGAGCTTTTTCATTCCGCTTATAGCCAGAATGTACAGGCTTCCTGAGAAGAGTACGATGCCGGAGCTAAATGCGATGAGCGCGGCATTACGCAGTTTATAATTTAGTTTTGGTATGAGCATGCAGATGAATATTGCCAGCCCATGAATAAAATGATATTGGTTCGCAGTTTTAAAAACGGCCATATATGCCGGGCTGAGTTGGGCTTTCAGTGCATGAGCCGCAAAGGCCCCTAGTACAACGGCCAGCAGCATGATGATTGATCCAGCAACGATCCAGTATTTTTCCTGTTTATCAGTCATTTAATTCCCGTTTAAGATTTTGATATATAATACTTAAGGGAATAAAACATATTTTCAAGAAGAATCGGGCTAGTTATTATCGTTGTTCATCTAAGAATGAAAATGCTTCTGACTGTCCAGCCATGCGAGCGAGGTCCAATGGTGTTTGACCGCTATTGAGTTTGGCATTAACATCGGCCCCTTCTTTAAGCAATATTGCCAATACCTCGATGTGTCCATTCTCGGCTGCGCCGTGTAATGCGGTATAGGCATTGTCACTGGCGGCATTTATATCGGACCCATTTTGAAGCGCCATTTTCACTTTTCCCGTATTACCCAGTGAAGCCCAATATTCCAATTCATTCACAAGCACTGCTTCTGGAAAAATATCTGGAATACTTGTTTCATTATTTTCATTCATCGTCCCTACCACATCGAGCATAATTCTATCGTGCTCTTCATTTTCTATAGTTGTTAATTCTGGATTTGACATATCTCTCCCGGAGATCCATTCCACATAGTATAGAAAATTTTGCCGCCCAGCTCAAGGCTTAAATGAATTTTTCCAATAGTACTGTATTACTGCTGGGGAATGACCACTTCGAAGTCGGCCTTTAATGCGCCACAAGTTCTTCATGCAGCACCGTGATACGTTCGTCAGTGTTTGTGTTTCGATGCGACTAGTACACTCAGTATACTATAAGTGTTTACAGAGTACTGGATTAACTTATTAAGCAGTATAAATCCTAAGTTACTTAAAATGTATCCAATACCCATCTGGATCTGGGAAGCCCATACTGTGTCCGCGGCGTTCAAGGGGAAATCCTTTTTCCTTTAAAATGTGCAAAGCCTTTTCCGATTCGCCCGGGGCCAAGGTAAGGGCAATATGTTGAACCCCTGAACCCACTTGCTCAGGGCTCGTTGCTTCAAACAATGCCAGCACTTGACCTCCAGCCATTTTTAGAAAGATATGATTACCCGAAACACTGGCTTCCTGCAGCCCAAGATGCTCAATGTACCAGTCGGCTGATTTTCGCAAATCAGTTACCCATATTGCAACGTGGTCGAACCCTTGCACTTCAATATCCGGCATAGCTTTCTCCTTTATTAAAGAAACTAAATCACTCTTACAGTGTGCAGGCAAGCAGTAGAACTAAAATTAGTCATTATTCTTTTTCTAAAATGTGATTCATTCGATATTTAATTTACCCACGATGAGGGACATAAATGGATTGGAAAAAAAGAAAGTATGTCTTATATTAAATGCGCTTATAAGCTATTACTTAGGACTATTTTGACTTATAAAAAAATTATAATTTTAGTTACTATTTTTACATTGGGGACTCTTTATGCAGAGCCCGTGCACATTGTAAATGGATACCGCCATGACATTCAATATTCTGAAGATGGCAGCTAATTTCAAACACTGGCAGCTTTATCCATAGAGAAGCTTGAGCTTGCTCCGGGTGATTACACGATACATTTCAAGTCTGAGAAACTGGATCGTAAGTTGCAAATAAGCGTAAAGAAGGGATTTCATACTTTAATAGATCCCGGTGCTGTCACACGATTCCTTGTGAAAACGTATCAATATAAAAAAGGCAGCTCATGCAAGTTGCTATTGGAGATCGGCCTAAAAGGGAAAGAAATCTATCACATTCAAGCTGATTATGGCCCTGGAGAGATGCGGCCCGGCAAGCTTATAATTAAAGACAAAACCATTTTAGAAAAAGTCAAAATTTTCGTTCGTGCCCCTCGCGATATTAGTGGAAAGGATTCCCTGATGTTTAGGCAAAAGAGTTTATTCGAATACGACGAAGTCAGTTTGAACAGAATTATCTCATTGTATGCCCATGATTTAACAGTCTCCTTTCCATTGGCCACTGAAACGTATCTGGTAAAAGAAAATATACGTCGCATAGGTCTCTACTTGATACAGCGTAATAAGTATGATCAACTGCTGCCTTGCATGAAATATAATGCGCATAGTTTTCAAACAGTGATAGATATATATGATGGTCTGGATAAAAACATGCCGAACAGGCTTATTCAATTTTGCCAAAAGAGTCTGGCAGATATAAATCGTGATTACTACTATAGTTCAGCCATGTTGGTCGCTCTGTCCGAACCTCAAGGCGAACAGGATCTCGCCGAATTGAAACGGATAGCCAAGCTTTTAACAAAGAATGAACTTACCGACATTCGCGCTGCATTGAAGCGGAGAAAGCGTGAAAAGGTATACACAAAATTACTTAAAAAAATGATCAGCGGGGGGAATGAAAAAAACCTAAAAACTATGCTTAAAGATTATCCCGAATTCACAGAACGGCTCTATGTCGTTTTGAAAAAACATCTCAACAAAATAAACAATGAAAATAATCACCTCACGCTGCTTAATTTTTTCATTCAAAAAATAGGGCGTGGCAAAAAATTTAAAAAGGGATTAGTGGCATATAGAGAAGAGACACTTGTTCGTTTTTTCAAACTGTTCATAAAAAGCAAATATCGTAATGTTCGTCTTAAAGCTGCAAAGACACTCATTGATATGGGGCAGAGCGGTACTGATGTAAAACGCGTATTTCTAAAAGACTCGCCTAAGTCTGAGCGCCAGGAACTGTATAAAAAGGCAATCCTTGTGGAAGTGGCACAATTAAAAGGAAAGCTAAAAAAGAGTAAAGGTCCGGGCATGGCGAGTATAATCATAAAATTGAATGAGCTCTTCCCGGTAAAAATTGTCGCTGTAAAAATGGAAATCATTCACATTCTTAAGGGAAAAGTACTGAATTCTCAAATTCTCAAAAAGCTCATTGATTGCTATGAGATAAGTAAATTGGATGCACAGCATAAAAAAATTATCGATCTTGCGATAAAAGTGGAAGTCGTTACTAAAATTGAATATCAGTATTTCAGAAAACTGCTTCTTCTCGGATTAAGCTCTAAAAATAGAGAGATAAAGCTTCGCTCAGCCACCCACTTGATCCGCGCTGCAAAAAAGCATAAAGATGGTGCATTACTGGTGGCGATAAAGAAGTTTATAGCAAAAGAAAAAGATCCCAAATTGCAAAAAGAATTACGCGATAAATTCTAAGCCCGCCTGGTTAATCAGGAAACGGGTGTAACCCCTTTTTTGAGAATGATGTTTCCGTATTTGGATGTATCACCTGTCATTACCACTGCGAAGGCATTTTTAGCTCGCTCATAAAATGCAAAACGTTCTATACGCAATATCTCTGGAGTTTCAGGGTAGGATTCATCAATCGCTGCACGATAGGCAGATTCCACGCTCGGGTCCAAAGTATCGCCACTGACAACATCCATCATCATTGCAGGGTGATCATCGTATTCATCCAGTACAAGCAATGGAAGAATTGCCCGCAGCAGATCGGGAATCAGCAAGCCATCGGCGCGAATCACATTCGCATTAAATGTCGCTCCTGGAAAATGTGCATCGGCTAGAATTATTTCGTCTGCATGGCCCATTTCACATAATGTGGCGAGCAGCTCCGGGCTTAAAAGCGGTGAAATTCCTTTTAACATAATAGCGTCCTTAGTTTATCGTTAATTGATCCGTCTCAGGATAGATAAATATCGTCTCTTTGGCAATTTTCAAATGGCCACCGACAGGAATAATCACTCTATCTTTAATATGACCATATGGAAAATTATAAATGACGGGGCAATCGAGCTGTTTATTCCAGTCGGCTACGAGCTCCATCATGCTACCATCGCCCGGATCTTTTGATGTGCAGCCATTGAATGCACCAAAGATCAAAGCTTTGAGCGATTGTAAATGTCCGGAAAGCTTCAACTGCTGAATCATACGGTCGATGCGGTATGGTTCTTCTTTTACATCTTCAATAATCAGAATGCTGTCCCTTAAGTCCGGTATGTATGGAGAGCCGCAAAGGGAGGCAAGCAGAGTGAGGCAAGATGCATACACCCTGCCCTCTATTTCAAGGGCTTCAAATGATTCAAAATCTGTCTCAGTGTAGACTTCATTCTTAAGAATAGAATTAAAACAATCGCGAATTTTGGGACTCAGCTGCTGGTCTTTTTTTAAGTCATATGTTAATGATAATCCAGAAAATGATTTCAGGTTTGCCTGACTAGCCAAAGCAAGCTGCAACGCTGAACTGTCCGATAGACCAAATAATAGTTTTTTATTTTGGCTGATTAGATCATAGTCAAGTTTATCCAGGACCCGCATGGCACCATAGCCACCGCGTACGGTAAAAATCAATGCTATGTCCGTGTCGGAAAAGGCAGCATTTATATCTGCGCTTCGCTCACTGTCGCTGCCAGCGAGAAAGCGTTCACGAGAAAATAAATGAGCGGAATCGATGGATTCTATTCCGCTGGATGAGAGAAACGATCTAGCAGCCGTAAGATCGTTTTCTTTTAATGATGAGGAGGGAGCTAGAAGAGCAGCCTTAGAGTTCAAAGTGTCGAACATACTCATCAAATATTAGTTCTTCATATTCCAATGCCCACTTTTCTGCAAATAGTTCACCACGGCCGGGATTTCGCTTTTTCTTTGTGGTCATCTGGTCGTGATGGTGCCCCAGTTCGTGCAGAAATATATGCAGGAGCTGGAATGCTTTTGCGGTATTCTCGGTAAACATGATATGCACATCTTTGCCGTGTTTTTCCACGGGTACATCGAGACGTTCAAGCGTTGCGCGATGCTCGGTGTAAAATTCATAATCACAGTCGCGCCAGACAATTTCCCGTTCCCAGGCACTTATGGCAATGGTATTGTCGCTGTGCCAGCCCATGCAATCGTCCAAACAAGTATCCAGTATGATACAATCCAGGCCTTCAGAGATGAGTTCCCAGTCGGGTATCAATTCGATAAATGTATAGATCTCTGATTTGCGTAGTAAGTGTTTGTAACCTGAACCCGGTTTGCGTTTTATGATCTCTGGCATTGACTCATAGGCTTCAACTATGGGGTAGCGACCATCGCGTATTTCAGGAACTAGCTTATTGCGAATACGGTGTAAATATCGACGTTTCATAGCACCCTCCTTCCTTATTATAACTGTAGTTTAGCTTGGAGATTTGCAATTACCAATTTGCAAAAGAAATTAACACGGTTTATTGTGGGTTTGGCAAATCAAACAAGTTAGACAACTAAAAAGGATGACATATGACTGAATTAAACGCAGTACCAAACGGCCCCATCATCGTAAAAGGCACCGCCACATGGACAGATGCAGATGGCAACGAACAGGTGAACGAAGGCAAAGGTGGCTCAGTGGCACTTTGTCGTTGTGGATTATCTAAAAGTAAACCATTTTGCGATGGGTCACATAATGGCAATTTCGAGGCAGATCCGACAAATATCGTAATCAACGATTAATTAGCTAGTTGCTAATCTGACTCGACACATATGAAAAAACGCCTCTGCATTATTGGCAGTTCCAATATTGACTTCATCATGACTCTGGATCATTTGCCACGTCCTGGCGAAACCGTCACTGGTGGCACTTATATGCAGGCTATGGGCGGCAAAGGTGCCAACCAGGCGGTTGCAGCAGCAAGAGCAGGTGCAGAGGTCACGTTTGTCAGCTGCCTGGGCGATGATATTTATCGTCCGGGAATGATTCAAGGATTTCAAGATGACGGAATTGATACGTCTCATATAAAGAGTGTCGATAACACCTCAAGCGGCACTGCTTTAATTATGATTCAAGACGGTGGAGAAAACTGTATCGGGGTGGCGCCAGGGGCAAATTATAAACTTCTTCCTGAGGACATCGATCCTGCTTTAGTTGCCGAGTCGGGCTACATTATTTTGCAGAATGAACTATTGGCAGATACGGCAAACCATGTACTTAAGCTGGCAAAGGAAGTGGATACAAAGGTGATTATGAACTATGCCCCTGTTTGTGAAATGGCATCTTCTATTGTGGATCTTCATGGTCTAATTGTAAATGAAACTGAGGCAAATGCCCTGCTTGGTAAAGACCCAGATGATACCGGCTACGAAACAAGCATCATGGCGTTGGCAGAAAAGGGCCCTTATTTTGTCATACTGACACTGGGTTCGGAAGGTGCGTTAATTGTGGAAGATAGCACGCTGTTTAAAGTTGCCTCGTTTCGGGTAGATGCACAAGATACAACAGCCGCTGGTGATACCTTTTGTGGTGCACTGGCTGCAGCCCTCATTGATGGACAAAGCCTGCAACAAGCGGCCTGCTTTGCAAATGCTGCCGCAGCAATTTCGGTTACTCGCATTGGCGCTCAACCATCAATCCCCACCCTCTCAGAAATTAATAGTTTCCTCTCAGAAAATAAAGATTGAAGTCGCAGGCAAAAAAAAGCCTGCATCTAAATAAGAAACAGGCGTGTATTATCTTTGGTGGATCTAAATTTATTTAGCCAGGTTTTTGCTCAATATACCAATGTTAGCTAATATCTGGTGAATACCCAGTATGTTTGCATAACGTGTATCAACAACTGTGGTTTTTGAACGAAAAAGTTCACTACGCGCATTGAGTAAGTCAAACAAAGTACGTTGTCCGAGTTTGTATTGAGCATTGTAAGCTTCAAGCGTTTTCTTACTTGCTTCCTCATGCTGAATAAAGTATTCGAGTTCTACAATTGTTCCTTCGCGATTGTACCAGGACACTGCCAGGTCACGTATAATTGCTAATTGCAATTCTTTGTATTCAGCTCCTTGTTGTTTCAATGCAGCCTTTTGTCCTCTTAAGTTTGCAGCATCGCCACCACCACGATAGATATTGTACGTGAGTACCAAAAGCGCCGTAAAGTGATCTTCATTGCCACGATTACCACCGATATTTTCATTTTCTGAAGCCGTTGACTCGAGGAATAGTTTAGGTTGGAAGCGTGATTCTGCTTCTGTAACTGCGGCCTTTTGTGCTTCTATTCCTTCTGTTTGTGCTTTTAATGCAGGGTGTAGAATCATGGCCATTTCCTTGGCTTCGCTAAGTTTTTTGGGCAGTTGTTTTATAAGACTGGGTGCTTTCTTTAGTTTGCCGGGCTTTTTGTTAACGGCTTCTTCAAATCGGGCAATTGAGGCTTTACTTGTAGCTTCTTCCCGCTTAAGCTGTGCGAGCGCTAATGCAAGACGACCTTTGACCTGCGTGATATCTGCTTCACGACCAAGTTTTTGCTTAAAGCGGTCTTCCACAGTCTTTAGAATTACACGGTGGGATTCCACATTTTCTGCTGCGATGATAACTTTTTCATTACTTTTCATAACATCGAGGTAAGATTGCGATACACGTAAGGCAACTGACTCCTGGTTGTCACGAATTGAATGGTCTGCACGTTTCAATAACGCATTCTGGCGACTCACGCGGCTTTTTGTTTCATCACCATCCCAGATCATTTGCCTTAGGGATAAGGAATTTTCATTCCGTCCAAGTGAGCGATAATGATCGCCTTCATTTTCAATTGATTCTGTTTGACTGTTTTCATAGCCACCCGCTGAACGCAACTCAAGAGTTGGAAGGTAGCCAGACTTTGCTTCTTGACGTAATTCTATGGTGGAATCTCTTTCGGCTTTACCCTTCATTACTTGAGGATGATTTTCGATAGCCAGTGAAACCGCATCTTTTAAATTATCGATCGTATCCTGGGCATTTACTACAGTCAATACGCCAGCGAAAAGGGCTAGTATTGCCACTATTTTATTTTTATTCAATTTTATTCCCTCACTTTTCAGTTAAATCCATGCTGCAATACTAAATCTTTATCAAGGAAAATCAATAAGAATACCTTAATTTATCTATAATTATTCTTACTGTAATCCACTTCAAATAGCCTGAATTAATCTACTAGTTAACGCAATATAGATGCCAACAAACATTGCAAAGTGGGGAAGGTGATTTTATAGTGAGAGATGCCAGATTCAAAACAATTACCTTTTATGATTGAGCTTCTTAAGGAAGATGACACTGATATACGCAAAAACATTGTACGTCAACTGAGTGCATTTGGCGATAATCTGGATAATGAGCTACGCAATCTGAATGAAGCGATTCCAGAAGAAAAGGTGATGGAAATTTTAAAACTAGTAAGCGATTACCATTTGCAGTTGGGAATCGGCGCCACAGAACAGCTTTTTGTTCCCGGGCAAATTGTCAAACACCGGCGTTACAGTTATCGTGGTGTCATTGTTCACGTACATACAAAATGTATGGCAGAAGAGTCCTGGTATGAAAACAACCGCAGCAAACCTGAGAAAAACCAGCCATGGTATTATGTTCTGGTTAACAAAACGGTGCAAGTTACCTATGCGGCACAATGCAGCTTGTGGTTCGACAGTGATGAATCAAGTATCGAACATCCTCTGATTCAGCGCTTTTTTATAGACTTTAAAGATGGTAAGTATATACGCAACCGGTTTCCATGGCCAGAGTGACCATACACCTTGCCAGCCCTCAACCGCTAGGAGACAATTAATTTATGTCAAATGAAAGTGACATTTGGTATGCTGCAAAAATTACCCGGGTCATCCGCCCGCCAGAACAGACTCTGGAAACCTTTGGTGCAACAACTTTAACCTATCATGTGATCAGTGAATTGATGGATAATATAAATAAAGTAAGGGTGCGTACAGGAAAAGTTATTTCCGAACGGCCGCAAATAATCACCCCGCGCTCATTTGCAAACCAACTCCTCGACGGCTTTGGGGATAAGGCTCAAGAGTACGCGGACTTCCTCATTAATCATGGCGATGCAATAAAGATTTTACAATACGGCCTGCAGTTTCGCAAGGAACATATCAGCTCTGAAACACTCAGTGAACCATTGGACCAAATCACTGAAAAAGTCAAACAAGCTGTCATCGACAGCGATGACCCGCTCGCGGCAGTCATTGTTGGTGCTGATGAGCTTTGGGAAGTATCGCTGCTGAAATTTTTACGTGATTATATAGAAAAATCCGCACCACATAATTTTCAACAAATTAATTCACGGGCCCATGAAATAGATTTGGAACTGGAGAGGGAAATAGAAATGGATTTCCAGGTTGCTTCAATTGACCCATCAAAAGCACAAGCCCTGGGCAACAAGCTCCAGCGCTATGGAATCTTCGAAAAATATGAAGACCGCTTTTACAGACTTTTTAATTAATCAGATAATCAGACCAGCCTGGCTATTGAACTTATCCATAGCGAATCTATAGTATATTCAAATATCCGGATAAGCGAATAAGTTATGAAAATTGCAGAACTATTAAAAGAAAAAGTCAGCTATTCATTTGAGTTTTTTCCCCCTAAAACAGAAGCTGCTTCATCTGAGCTTGAAAAGCAGGTAGGCGAATTAGCCGACCTGAAGCCCAGTTATGTCTCTGTTACCTGCGGTGCTGGCGGATCAACGCGTAACCGCACGGAAGAACTCGTCCTGAAACTCAACCAGGAACTAGGCATACCAGCTGTCCCCCATTTGACCTGTGTGGGACAAACTCGGTCCGACTTACGCACAAGTATTGAACAATACCGCGACAGTGGTGTAAAAAACATCCTGGCTCTGCGTGGTGATCCTCCTAAAGGAGAATCCGCTTTTATCCCGCCTAAGGATGGCCTCTCCTATGCTGCAGAGCTTGTATCGCTCATTCGTGAAATTGGTGATTTCGGGATTGGCGTAGCCGGGTATCCTGAAGGTCACCCTGAAACATCCGACAAATTGAAAGATCTGGATTACCTGAAACAAAAAGTCGATGCCGGGGCAGACCTTATCATTACCCAGCTCTTCTTCGATAATCGGGATTTTTATGATTTTAAAGAGCGCTGTGAAATTGTTGGAATCAATGTGCCAATCATTGCGGGTATTATGCCTATTCTGAGCCGTAAAGGCGTCGAACGCATGTGCGGTATGTGCGGGTCTAGAGTACCGGCAGACTTATTGAAAAAAATATACAATGCGCCAAATGACGATCTTCGAAAAATCGGTGTCGACTGGGCTGTGGAACAATGCGTAGATTTACTCAAGAACAAGGTCGATGGTATACATTTTTATACCCTGAATAAATCGCAGGCGACGCGCCATATCTTTGAACAATTGTAGTCAATTATAAGGTTTAAGGTACACCAATCATCGCTTCAGGGTTAAATCCACACGCTTAAAAACAAGCGAAAAATTAGATTAATTATTCACCTGCAATGACTGGAATTGGATTTTTTTTTGTCTATAGTGAGACGCGCTTACCCCGTGGTGTAATGGTAGCACAAGTGGTTTTGATCCACTGAGTTCTAGTTCAAGTCTAGGCGGGGTAGCCATTTTTCTTCAGGACACTTTCTCTTTCGAAAATTGTTCCGTAAAGGCAGTTTCTTTTTCTGGATCGGCGAGTTCATTTTCGTATTCTATTTTGTAATAATAGTCGATAAAAGCATCCAGTTCATCTACAACATGTTTTGTTTTTTTCAGTCGCCGACGAAACTCTTTTGGCGTTTCTCCAGGAATATCCCGCTCTTTATACTGCACTTTGATTAACTGATAAATTGTTTCCGCGGCTTTTTTCTTCGGCGCTTTTTTCTTCGGCGCTTTTTTCGTCTCCACACGATTCTTTTTTCTACCCCCACAGAGCATAAGTGTAAGAATGATAAGCGGCAATATATAAATAGCTGCTTTACTCGCTACTGCACGAATCTTTCTTGGGTCAATAAGTCTTGATTTGCCATTTTTGAGGTCGTCAAATGATCCTGAACCCAGGGCTGCAAATTCACTGATATTGAATTCGTTGTTGGCAGTGTTCAATTGCGGCAGTCGTTGAGCCGCTGGTGTTGGGTCTACCGTAATCCACTGACCATTATATTTCACGTCGACCCAGGCATGATACGAGGCTGTACTGAACAAATATAGATTCTTTTGAGGGTCGTGAAGTTTACCAATATAGCCCACAGTCATACGACAGGGAATATCCAATGACCGGAGATAAAACAGCATCGCGCTGGCAAAAAGGGTGCAGTGGCCTTTTTTCTTTTTAAAGAGAAAGTCATTCATCGTTTGATTGCCCACTGCATCTTTCCACAGTTCGTAGGTGAAATTATCTTTAAAGTAACTCAACAGTATGGCAATTCGTTCGCCGTCCGATGTGGCATACTCTGTCAAATCTTTCGCCTGGGTTTTGACCTTATCTATAAAAGGGTGCTGAGGTAATTCGGTATACATTTTGGCACTGGCACGTGTATTTATTCGTCGGTGCCTTTTTGAATTAAAAAAAACTGTGCTTGATTCAATTTCGTAATTAATATTTATCCTGGTTGAGACAGGTACTTGAAAATTGCCATCTCCTGAGCTGAGGATTTGGCCTAAGTGTATACGCTTGAGATTGCCTAAATAAAGAAGCCTGTGTGAGCTGCTTTTTTTCTGATAAATGTGATAGGAAATCACATTTTTATCCGCTTTTCCAATTTGGATCCAACCATCTTTTTGTTTATCATCCGGATCTTGAATCCAGGACACTTTAGTATCGGCCATCTTCCAGACATTACCCTCAAAAAGGCTGTAATTGCGGACCCTCAAATAGGGGACGTTTTTGAGCTTTTTCTTTGCTTCCAAGTAGGCAATAACCTCCGGCTTTTTATTCTTCGAGGGCGCATCCAGAATAAGTACATTAGAATCAACTTGTAGAGGGTTATTCAAAAATGATTGTTTCTTCTTGCCCGATTTGATATAGGGAAATGCCAGCAGAAGAAGAAATGCAGATGTCAACATAATCGAAAGAGGCATGCGATAGAGATGCAAGCTGACCGATTTCTTAAATCTGAAATCGGTTAAGACAAGCCGCAATGAAATGCAAACAGATACAATAGAACAGCAATAGAGAATCAGTGTTTGTGTATAATCGGGCAAATATAAACTGAATGCATAATAACAATAGACCAATGAAAAACCGGTTTCTAATAAATAAAATAGTGCCCCGTTAAACTGGTATTTTTGAAAATCCAGACGTTCCCGGCCAATGAGAAAGATGAGTAAATAAATAGATGCCAAGAGTAAGACATATTGTAAGCTAAACATAAACGACATGCTCACTGCACCAAAAATAATCGGATTGAAATGAATCAGAACAACTGAGATTTTTTTCTTCGTACCCGAAAGCAATTGAATAAACAGGCAGATCAGCGGCAGTGCGAGCAGCCAGCTGAAGCTCAGAACTGCCAGAAAAGCGAGCTGAATGAGGAACATAAGGATAGCAAATCGTTTACGCTTCATATGACATCTCCGTGCAGTCGAGATTGCCATCGAGACAAATGATTTGATAGGGGGATAAGTCGGGTGTGTTCCAGTTTTCAATTTCTAAATGGCTACAAAGTATGATGTGCATATCCTGGTGTGATTCAAGAACATGTTTGAGTTTTGAAATGGCATGGGTACTTTTGACATCTGCCCTGGCAAGGCTTTTTAAAGCTTCGTTCATGCTATGATCATTGACGATCTCAATACGCTCCCAGTTGTTAAAATCTGCGATAAATATCAGCGTGCGATGTTCATTTTTGAAGTTCAAGATGAGCGTACTTAATGCTCTAAGAATTAAACTGCTGTCTTCTTTCACAACTGCCGATTTGATCTTGCTGGCATGATAAACAAGCAGGTACTGACTGTTGCTCAAGCTTTGATATTCACTGACAACCAGCTGGCTGTGTTTTGCCGACAAGGCCCAATTTATCAATCTCAAAGGGTCCCCATTGCGATATTCACGCACTTTGTAAAATTCTTCGTTTAATTCATTTACGGCAATATCATCTGAACCGACTTTGGCAAAATTTAAGGGAATCAAGTTCGGGTCCTCAAGCGGTTCGGGAAAGACAGTAATTTCGAAATCGACAATTTGTTGATAACTGCTGCAGAAAAGACCAAATGGGAAACGGGACTCAATTCGAATGGGGAATGAATCCCACACACCCCTTTCTTTGAATTGTGTAAATGCTTTCAAATCTTGAGGCTCATTCAATTCACTGACATCAAGATTTTTCCTTTGCGGCGCAACTCACCAGGCTTTTCAAAGCTATGTCCACAAAAGGAATCATAAATGGCAAATTGAAAATGCTGTTTGTTATCTCCGGACTCAATATGATAGCGAATTTTAAGCGGATATGCTGCAAACACCTCAGCAGCTGAATACCGTGTTAAGCGCATATCCTTGAGGTTGCGCCGGCAAAAGTAGAACGAGAGCACCAGAAAAAAGAGCAGAAAAGTTCCAATGGCTGTTAGAATTATATCTTGAAAAAAATAACCGAAGTAGATAGACAACATACTGGCAAATAAGACGAGATAACCACGAAACCCCGGAACCGGGAACTTGATGTGGTCCAAATGAATCTCAATACGTTGAACAGCCATGATTTAGATTTCTGTTTGTTTTAGAATCTCATCCAATCGGTCATGAACAGTGAAGTTTTTATTGCCTGCCTTAAGTTGTAAACGATGCGCAAATACAAAGGGCATCAAGAGTTTAACATCTTCCGGGTAGACGGCCGTTTGTTCATTTAAAAATGCCCAGGCCTGTGATGCACGCATGAGTGCCAGGAGCGCACGACTGGAAATGCTCGTACGAAAGGACTTATCATTATTACAGGCTTCACCAAGACGTCCAAGATAATCAACCAATGTATCACTCACTGTCATATTTCGGCAGGATTCCTGCCAGCTTAAAACATCTGCTTCACTTATGACAGCTTCTGGGGTATTTTCCTGAGATAAATGCAGGCGTAAGATCTCTGCATTTGTTTCCGCATTGGCCAAATTCATTTCAAAGGAGATAAGAAAACGGTCGAGCTGAGATTCTGGAAGTGGGTATGTTCCTGTCGTATGAAAATGGTTCTGGGTGGCAATAACAAAAAACAGGTCTGAGAGCTGACGGGTTTTTCCATCGATGGTAACCTGTTTTTCATTCATCGCCTCGAGAAGCGCACTTTGAATCCGCGGAGTGGTACGGTTGATCTCATCGGCCAATAAAATATTTGTAAAAACGGGTCCTTCAATGAACTCAAAATCCTGGTTTTTCTGGTTAAACATGGAAAATCCCAGAATATCCGCTGGCAGTAAATCAGGAGTGAATTGGATGCGCTTATAATTGCAACGAATCATATCGGAAAGAAGCTTGGCAAAGGAGGTTTTCCCTGTACCCGGATTGCCTTGAATTAAGATGTGTCCGCCGGCAATTAAACTGGTTAAAGATAAATCTATTTGGAAGGAATTGCCAATAATGTGAGTATTAAGAATGGCACGCAGTTGATCAAGTTTATCATTTGTCTTAATGTCTAGTTGCATAGTAACTCTTTATAATGATTTTATAATAGTTGATAAAATATCTTTGTCAAGATGTAAATCATTTAGAGACGATCAATTTAGCGAATATCATTAGTTAATTCTTGTTTTGAGGACATAGTAGCTTCATATGAAAACGATCCTAATAAATACTGTTGGCCTGACACCTGATATGGTCGATTCGCGTATGCCAAAACTGAAAGCCTTCAGTGACGGCGGTTTTATTTGCCCAATGGAAGGTGTGTTTCCCGCCCTGACAACGACTGCACAAACATCCATGCTTACGGGAAAAACAGCCTCAGAACACGGCATTGTAGGCAATGGCTGGTATTTTCGTGAGCTCGGCGAAGGCTGGCTCTGGCGCCAAAGCCAGCGACTAATTGATGCCCCACTGCTCTGGCAAAGTAAGGACATGTCTGTCTTAAAACATTTCTTCTGGTATGCAATGAATACGGATGTGAGCGCAACTGTAACCCCACGCCCAGCTTACCATAGCGATGGACGAAAAAGCCCGGATATTTATACATATCCGCATGACTTAAAGCAGCAATTAAACGAAAAACATGGCGAATTCCCTTTTTTCAACTTTTGGGGACCCTTAGCCGATAGTCGTTCGTCGAAATGGATCGCCGAAAGCTTTTGCACGGCATTTGACCTCACAAACCCCGATCTGGGGCTCTGCTATCTACCCCATTTGGATTATGACCTGCAACGCTTCGGAAACGATGCTGAAACGCTCATTCGCAACCTGAAAGAGCTCGATGACATCATCGATATTATTTTGCAGCATTTTCAGGAAAAAGACTGCCGGATTATTGTTGCCAGTGAATATGGCATTGAGGACGTGAAACATGCCATTTCCTTGAACGTTTACCTGCGGGAAGCAGGATTCTTATCCGTCATGAAAAATGCCACTGGCGAGTTGATCGACTTTGGTAGCAGCGCTGCATTTGCCGTTGTGGATCATCAAATTGCTCATATTTACTGCAAAGATGATGAAACAAGCTCAAAAGTACGCACATTGCTACAGGGCATATCAGGTGTAGCGCGTGTCCTGGATAGCGATGGAAAAGCTGAAATGGGCGTAAATCATGCCCGATCTGGCGAATTAATTGCCATTGCCGATGAAGAGAACTGGTTTACATATGATTATTGGTTAAATGATCAGGACCGACCGGATTTTGCCAATACCATCGATATTCACAATAAACCGGGCTATGACCCCCGTGAACTCTTCTTTGATCCTAAAGGCGGTAAAAAACGCGCCGGATTGGCTTTAGCTCGAAAAAAGATAGGCATGCGCTACCAGATGAACGCCATACCCCTAGATACATCGTTTGTAAAAGGCAGTCATGGCCGCTTGGCAAAAGACCCCCAAAAGGGACCCGTTTTCATCAGCAACTATAAAGATTGGGAACGTGAGACCATTTCCATGCTCGATATTTCTGCTTTAATTCAATCGTGAAAGCGCTTCTATTCGGAGCGAGCTCAATTTGTGGCTACAACCTGGCAATCAACTACCCTGACTTAATCCCTTTTATTCCCCCAAATAAATCACCTCAAAATAATTGGCAACAGCTTGAGCTCGAATCAACAAGCTGGATTCGCTCAATTATTGCGAAATATCAGCCCAGTCACATCATTTATTGCCATGCGGTATGCGATGTGGAGCAATGTGAAACAAATCCAGCCTGGGCTCAAGAGATAAATGTTGCACATATTGAGAGAATGCTCAACGAATTACCTCAATCGGTGCGCTTTATCTATATGTCATCCGATCATGTTTTTGGTGCAGATGGAAGCTATACAGAAGACTCCCTACCCTGCCCCATATCTGTCTATGGAAAAAGCCGGGTAGCTGCTGAAACTCGCGTCCAGGAAAACAGAAACTCGCTTGTTATACGCTTTGGCTTGCCTATAGGTCCATCAATTAACGGAAGAAGCGGTCATTTGGATTGGCTAAAATACCGTGCTTCTCAGCAATTGCCCATGACCATCATAGAGGACGAATCACGCTCTGCCGTGTATACAAATGCCCTTTGCAGGCTCATTATGGACTATGCAGAAAGTGAAATCTGTGGCATCCGCCACATTGCAGCTCCGGCAATCAATCGCGTCGACCTAGCAAAATACCTGCAAAAGTCCTATAATCTTAAATGTGCATTTAAATATGAGACACGAGCCATGCAAAAGTGCCCGCATCTTGGAAAAATCGAATTAATGACCCTATATTCAGATGCCCTAAGCAACCCATTTCCTACAATTTTTGAGGCGGAAAAATAATATTTGGTAAAACTTTTATTGTTAAAACAATTAAAATAAAATAAAGTTTAAATGAATCTTGTAATATGTCAATTTTAGATGATTGTGTTTAAAGAAGAATATACGGAAACAATATGCAGCTTGAAAATACTATGGTGGTACAAAATCAAAGCTTAGCAGTTCGCGATCATCAGTTTCGCGAACAGCAGCGGCAGGTCGTTCAGTCCTCGACAGAACACCTGCAGTTTAATCTTGGCCCAATCGCTTTCTCCTATTTGAAAGAAGATCGATTGGAAGATTCCCAGGCTCTAAGTGAAAGCCGCATTCAGGAAATGGAGCAGGTCGAGCAAAAAATCATGAAGCTTTCGGTCTATGATAATCGTGGGCGCAAATTAACCCTGAATTATAATCCCGATCAAATTACTGGGCAACATATTTCTCTGCTCGCCTAAACTCTCAATTTTTACCCCAAATACCCATTCATACTTTATATTAATTATTGAACGAAACGAATAATCATCGGATATTGATAATAGTCCCCTTTTGACGCTTCCATTGTAGCCTGAATGGTAAAAATAATAAAACAAATCCATACAACAAAGAATAGCGGAATACCGATGAGTACGAAAAATAAAGGTAAACAAATAAGCATATAAATGCTGACGCTGATACTTGCATTGAGGCTTTCTTTACTATGTTCTTCCACAAATTCAGATTCTTCTTTTTTGATCAACCAGACAACAAGTGGTGCCAGGATGGGTGCAAAAAGAGAACCAATATGGGAAAGGAGGGCGAAGTTGCGTTCATCTTTTGTGACACGTTCTGTATCCATGAATAATCCTTTTTATATTTTTAGACGGGATTACATGTCGTTTATGTCAGCTCAAGGCAGTGGGTTTTCATGACGGTTTGCTGAGAATTACTCAATCTCAAAGTCGATTAATTGACCGGTCAGTTCGATTTCCTCAGGACTGACACGTGACTGGCAGCAAATGACTTCCACTCCTGCTGCATAGGCTCTTTGAAGGCCCTCACTATAGTCAGGATCAATGTCCTTTGCTGCCTTAAAAATAGAGCCGTCGGATCGATTTATAACGTATAGCATAACAGAGCGTTGGCCGTCCTTTACCTGATCGATTAATTCATTAAGGTGCTTCAAACCCCGGGCACTTACACCATCTGGAAACTGGTAATTGCCATCATCGCCCAGCAAGGTTACATTTTTCACTTCAATGAATGTTTTCCTGCCATCTTTTTCTGTCAGTAAATCGATTCGGCTGTTTTTGCCATATTTCACTTCTGTCCGTATCGTATCGTAATCCTCTAAACCGGGAATGCGTTTATCAGTAATTGCTTCGAGGGCAATTTTATTGGGAATTTGTGTATTCACACAGATCCAGCAGCTGCCATTATGGGTCATCTCCAGAGTATATTGCAACTTGCGTTTGGGATTTTTACTATCGCTAATGCGTACATCCCAGCCTTCTTCCCAACATGTTTTCATGCTGCCGGAATTCGGGCAATGCACAGTAATTACTGTTTTATCTTCGAGCTCGACATCGGCTAAAAAGCGTTTATAGCGTTTAATTATACGCGCTTTTATCAAGGGTTCCGGGTATTTCATATCAATGTTCCAAACGCATTGGTAAATTCCTACTGTTTTGATATAGTGCTTGATTAGCTAAAAAGGATACTATGGCAAAACGAACTTTAAAGAGCACTTGGGCTCAACTTGAAAAATTTTCAAATTCCTATTTAAAAGGGAACGAAGACACTTTAGAAAAAATTGATGATCTTTGTGACAAGGCAAATGATGTAGAAATTGCCGGCGCAATTCTTACATTATTTGTGAAAGAACACATTGCCGATGTATCAGAATTGGTGTTTATATCAGGGTTAGAGAAGAAAAAGATCCCTTCATGGCAGGCCGATTACAGTACCAAAACAAATATTTTCAAAGTGCACCCGCTCTCTGTCTTCAAACTTTATAATGAGATACAGGACTATGAAACAATTGAAGTCACCGAAGAAACAACAGAAGAAGAATTTCTGCATTGTCGCTATATAAATTTCCTGATCGAACTGGGAAAATTACCCACGATCTATTTTTTCTTTCTCCTCGTCCTCCAACGTGTCGCCTATACAACAGGCATTGCCCATGTGGAAAAACGAGGTGGCATTGTTGAGCTTGCTGAAGGAGAAGCATACCATACCATGCTATGGGGCTTTAAAGAGCTTCAAAAGTTTGTTGAATCGCAGTGGGGTGTACATATCCGTGCGACATACAAAATTACCTGGTTTGAATCAGAATGGATTACAGGCCGCTAATTAAACACGAATTTACTGGGACTATCAATTAAATGTATCTCTCGCTCAAAAGATGCCCGAAAATCGCTATTTCCAATCACCCGAATAAGCCACGACAAGGCACAGTAATATCGCTGCTTTGAAACCAGTGAAACTACGTTTTATTTCACTATTCTCCAATTGAAGGTTGAACTCACTAATATTGCGGGTATTTTCAGATTTTCACAGACTAATTAGATACATTCAACTGGTTAAGATGACAAAGACAGAAGACGAATTTAAAGACATCGTTATACGGGCAATTGATGTGAAGCGCTACTATGGTGAGGGCGACAATGTCACCAAGGCTCTTGATGGTGTCACAATCGATATTTATCGAGGTGAGTACCTGGCGATAATGGGTCCGTCTGGCTCTGGAAAATCCACCTTGTTCAATATGATTGGCGGAATCGACTCACCAACTTCAGGCATGGTTTTTATCGATGAAATCGATGTGGCCCAACTCGACAGCTTTGAACTTGCATGGATGCGCTGCCACAAAATCGGCTATATTTTCCAAAGCTACAATATCCTCCCCGTTCTCACTGCATTGGAAAACATTACATTGCCGATGATCTTCGCAGGCATGTCTCAAGATGATGCCCGGGAAAAAGGCCGCCATATTCTGGATCTGGTCGGCTTGGGAGATCGTATCTTTCATCGCCCATACGAACTCTCCGGGGGCCAGCAACAACGCGTGGCAATCGCCAGAGCACTGGCAAATGACCCGGTTATAATCCTGGCTGACGAACCCACTGCCAACCTCGATGATAAAACAGGCGAAGAAATTATCAATTTATTAGTCCGCTTAAGAGATGAACACAACATCACCATTATTTCTGCAACCCATGATATGAAGATGCTCGATGCATCAAACCGAATCTTATGGATCCGCGATGGTAAGGCTGCACGCTTGGAAGAACGTGCCGATCTC
Organism: Lentisphaeria bacterium; assembly: GCA_013215875.1. Lineage (GTDB taxonomy): Bacteria > Verrucomicrobiota > Lentisphaeria > JABSQK01 > JABSQK01 > JABSQK01. The sequence goes on along the minus strand of JABSQK010000307.1, from coordinate 12,216 downwards.
GATATCGCTATTGGGAGCATTGAATAATGGCTGAAAATGATAAATTAAGCGAAATTGAGGAACTGGGCTCAGTTCCCTGGAAGGTTATTTTTGATGTCAGTGTTGCTGGCTTAAAACGTCGCTTTCTACGCAGTCTCATTACCATGTTTGGTGTCATACTCGGTATTGCCTTTTTAACCTATATGTTAATGAATGAAAGCATCTTGAAAGCCCTTGTTGCACAAAATAGTGATGCCTTGATACGCCTACTTCAAAAAAATAGTGTCGATATTATTGCATATTCCTCCGGCGAAACAGACACGATGATATTTCTACTTATTGGCTTGAGTTTATTAATCTGCCTCGTGGGGATTATAAATGCTATGCTTATGAGTGTTACCGAACGTATCAAAGAAATTGGTACACTCAAGTGTTTGGGAGCGCTGGATTCATTCATCATAAAAAGTTATTTTATAGAATCATCCCTGCAAGGTGTCGTAGGAACCGTATTGGGTATAGCCCTCGGTTTTTGCGTTTCTATTGTCCTGAATCTCTTTTACTATGGAAAATTCGTATTTATTGACTTCCCTTTTGCTGCGATATTTTTTGCGGTAATACTCAGTTTTTTAATTGGTACAATAATCTCTGTTGTGGCGGCAATTTGGCCGGCAATTGTTGCAGCGAAAAAAGAGCCGGTAGAAGCAATGCGAGTGGAAGAATAATGAGTGACGACGACGATATCATCATAAGTTCTAAGAATGTGACCAAGGTTTATGGCAAGGGTGATATTGAAGTGCATGCACTTCGTGGCATTACACTCGATATTGTACGCGGTGAATATATCTCAATAATGGGGCCATCCGGTTCTGGCAAATCAACCTTTTTCAATATGATTGGTGGTCTAGATACGCCTACAGAGGGACACGTATCAATTGATGGTTTCAGGTTGTCGGAATTAAATTCCAAACAACTCGCATGGGTGCGGTGTAATCGTATCGGTTTTATCTTTCAGTCATTCAATCTCATTGAAACAATGACCTGTTTAGAAAATGTAGCAATTGCACGAATTTTCAAAGGCGCCGGCCCTGACCAGGCAAATGAAGAAGCGAAAGAAGTTCTTACACGTGTCGGTCTTGGACACAGACTTGATCATTTACCCACACAAGTTTCAGGTGGGCAAATGCAGCGTATTGCCATTGCCAGAGCACTCGTTAATAAACCAAAAATTATCCTGGCTGACGAACCAACTGGTAACCTCGACCTCAAGACCGGACAGCAGGTCATCGACCTGCTTCAGGAATTGAAAACTGAATTACATATTACAATTATTTCAGCGACACACGATAAGAAAATGTTATCGTCATCAGACCGGGTTGTATGGATTAAAGATGGAGCGATTGAGCGAGTAGCAAATAAAGACGAGCTCGATATATCCATTGGTATGATTGATGGTGAAACGGTTCTATAGTTTCATTCAGTAAAATACAAAACGTCAGTATTCTCAACTATTTAGAAAAATCGATTCAGAATTTCCACTTGCTATTCAAGCAGACTAATTAGCGCTGAGCGCTTCTTCCTCGTTATAATTGACTTCTAAACAGTCATTAATTGTTTGCAAGAGTTTTCTGGCTGTGTAAGGACGTTTCAAAGCTGCATTAAATAATTCACCCACTTCTTTTGTGTAGTCATGCCCGCTGGCAATCAGTAAAGCTTTGTCATTTATTTTACGTATCGCTCTTAAAATAGAAGCGCCATTCATATCGCTCATATGCAGGTTTGTTAATACAAGGTCTATTTCATCCTGGTATTGAACGTACGTCCCGATTGCTTCCGCCGCATTTGTCGATTGCATACATCTATAACCATAGGCTTCAAGTAATTCCGTTGTGAGCTCTAATAGTTCCTCGCTTTCATCGATTAATAAGATGCATTCTTCATGTTTTCTCACATCAAATAAGCTCAGCATATCGTTATTCTCAACTGAATAGTTCTCTGGCAATGCAGGAATAAACACCTGAAAATTCGTCCCTAAGCCGGCATGACTATCGACCAGGACAAAGCCATGATGCCGCTTAATGATTGTCATCACCGTCGACAACCCAAGACCTGTTCCCTGGCCATATTCTTTGGTCGTAAAAAATGCCTGAAAGATTTTATCCTTGTGGTCAGGAAGTATTCCATGGCCGTTATCAACCACGCTTAATTTCAAATAAGGGCCCACTTCGGCATCAGGATGAAGCTGGGAAAAGTTCTTATCGATTATGATATTCTCGGCATGTATATTTATTTTTCCATCCGAGTTTATGGCATCTTTGGCATTCAAACAAAGGTTCAAAATGATCTGTTGAATTTGTACTGCATCTGCCTGAATAGTCCACAAACCCTTGGGAATATCAGAAATAATTTCAACGGTTTTGGGAAAGGTACTGGAGATAATCTTAAATGTTTCACGCAAAATATGTTTCGGTTGAACCACCCCAAGTTGATTGTCATCACCCTTCGCAAAAGCAAGAATCTGTTTAATAATCTCAGAGCCTCTTTCCGCACTTTCCTCAATCGTTTTTAATAGTTTTTGAGATTTTTTGTCAGTGACTTTCATTTGCAGCATAAAGCTCGCCATGATAATAGGCGATAAGACATTATTTAAATCGTGGGCCACACCGCCTGCCAGTGTTCCAATGCTTTCAAGACGTTGAGTTCTAAGAAAATGATCTTCATACACTTTCATATCTGTCATGTCTGTATTTGTAATTAGAAGATGCCCGCTCTCATTCATTACACTCCAGCGACTGCAGACAATAAATTCATCTCCATTTACATCCACCTGCCTCATTTCACCAATCCATTCTCTCGATTTCAACGCACGTTCGTGAATCTCTCCAAACACATCATAATCGCTGCTGGGACAAAGCACATCGATAGTACGTCCCTTTAATTCATGCGGGTCAAAACCATAGAGTAACGACACTGTGTGATTCATATAAATAATTGTACCATTATTTTCACAGACAAAAACCGCATCTGTAGACTGGTCTAAAAGAATTTCCTGATCATGAATGCGCTCCAGACTACTCTCATCCACAGAGCAGACTGTGGCACAGAATAAAACTGCATCATTTTCTATTTTCAATATTCGCCACTGCATGTCAACAGATTCTTTATTTATATCTATGATTGGAAAATCAAGATGAAATTCATTCACAGGACTAATCAGAAACTCAAAAAAACTATCTTCGGTTATACCATTATCATGGTCGATATAGTGCTCAAACCAATCGACCTTTTTTAAATTGGAAAAGTGCCCAAAATAAGTCGTGGCCAACTTATTCATGTATTTCAATTGATGAAAACGATCGACAGCAACAATCACATAGGGCAGGTGATTCATATAGTGAAAATCAGAATGCTCATGAAATTTGCGAAATTTATTTATGAGTACTGGCAGACGACTTATCTGGAAAGGCTCCAGGTGAAAATCAATCCCTTTACTAAGAAGCTTTATCACTTCATCTTCGCCCAATTCACTTATACAGATAACTGGAATGTGGTCATTTAAATTAAGCTGACTATAAAAGGAAATATTTTCTTCGTAATTAAGTGAGGATATGACTACAGCAAGGGCGTCTTCAGGTATATCGACATGCTCTTCAACATCAATATACATAAAGTTCAAATCCGGTAACGTATCCAGACATTTAGAAATTGAAGACCTGTACGCATCCGAACATACAACTACTATTTTGCTTACAACACCCATTTTTCACCATGATCTACCAAGAATCACACTACTAAAGATTTATAAAATTTCAAGAGAGGTATTTTATATTATTTAATTCTACTTGATTCAAGCAATGTTTGTGCGTATATTTTTAATGGAGGAAGACAATGAGGCGCTTTAATAAAAAGCATATAAAGTATGTTATCGTATTTATTGTTTGTATATCTGCATTGGGGTTAATTGCAGGGCTACTGCCACTCAATCAGAGGTATGAAAGGCTTGCTCAAATTACCCCGATAATAAATACAGTTGCCCAGAAAGAAAGCATGAATCCAAGCCTGATTATTGCTGTAATTCGACAGGAAAGCGACTTTAAAGCAGACAGCGTGGGTGACGCGGGTGAAATTGGCCTTATGCAACTGACAATGGGCGCTGTCCAAGATTGGTCGAGAATTACTAAAAACCCCATGCCTGAAAAATCCGAATTATTCCAAATTGAGCTCAATATTCAGATTGGCAGCTGGTATTTGAACCGAGCAATGTCGCAATTTAAGCACCTCTCAAAAGAACGCCAGGTCATTCTCGCCCTCAGCCAATATAATGCCGGTAGAAGCAGAGCCTTACGCTGGGATAAAAATTATAAGAAAAACCTACTCGAACGTATACCCATTTCATCCACCCGGAACTATATTAGTTCTGTAGTAAAGTATAAAAGTCATTACAGTCAAAAGGTAAATTAATGGAAAAAGTATCAGAATCCGTAAAAATTAATGCCCTCTTAAATCTTCTGGCCGATGAAGATCAACATGTCTCATCTATTGCAATGGAACAATTGCTCGAATTAAACGACGATGTAGATGAACTTATTCAAGAATTTCAAGAAACGAACAATTCCGCTTTGCGTTCAAAAATTCACCAGCTTAGTAATATCATCACCCTGCGACGCAAACGTGATAATTTTATAAGTAAAGTCCAGTCAAACAGCTTCTCTCTTTGGGAAGGTGTAAAAGAAATCAATTATCTCTTCAACCCAAATGTAGACCATAATAACACCGAACTTGTCTTTAGAGAAATTTCAAAACGTATGCCCAGGCGCTTAACAACAATCAGGCTGGCAACATTTATGCGCAATGAAGAATTCTCGATACCTCAGGAAGATATTTTAGGACTTGACTTATTCATGAATAATGATGTATTAAAGCATCGGACAGGATCACAAATTGTTTTGACCATTTTGGCACAACAGTTTGGGATAAATGCCAGTTGGAAAGGGTCTGTTGTCCTCTACAGAGGAAAACATTGCTTACTCGACAACTTTGGTAATCTTCTGGATCCATCCGAAAATTGGAAAATTACGCGTTTCACTAAAGGCGAAACGAAAATTCACCATTGCACAAATAAAGATTTGTGGTTAACGTTATTATGTCAGATCTTTTTATCTGCAATGTTAGATGGAAATTTACACAATGTACATAAAGCAGCTTATATACTCACGAATTTATGTGAGGGCGACATTCATCAAATGCCCTTCCCTTTGGGCAGTTAACCCGGGAGAATCCCAATGAAAGCAATCCTATCTTTAAGTCTCTTCACTCTTCTGACCCTAAATACATGGGCTGTAAAATACGACGCTGCAGAAGTTAAAGCAAAACTGCAGGCATTTGAATACGACATTCAAAAACAAACATTAGAAAAGGCCATGACGGAATTATCAGTTACCGACATAGCCAAAGCGGTAAATGTGGGTCTTCCGATAAACCCACCCACATACAGTAAAAAATTTGTTACGGATATTCTTAAGCATGAAATTGAAGACGAAGTAAGCAAAACATTTCCAAAGTCTCGCTACGAAGAAATCGCCATACAAGTGAAGAAAAAATACCGGATATATGAATTAAATGAAAAAGTAACTATCCGGATAAAAAATATACGACGTGGCGGACAATACAAAGTAATCACTGGGCATATTCGTCAATTGGCCCGGACATGGATTCGACTGGGCGATGTAAAATATAATAAAGATCTCATAGACCCAAATCATTTAGCACATTTCGACCTTGCTACGCATGTGAAAAGAGTTGAAACAGAGAAACAACGGCTCGAAAATATATTTGAAAATCAACGACAAATGGAAATGAAAATTATTTCCAAAAAACTCTCCCCTGCTGTCTGGAACCGTGAAGGCTATATCAAAATTGCCAATCAATGGGAAGCAAAAGAAACAGTTTTTAATGAAGCATTATCAAAGGTTCTTGCCGAAAAAATTGAAATTATTCGCAGTGAAGTCGAGTCCGAAGTTTACGAGAAAGGTGGCTTCTGCTGGAATAGAGACCTCCAACGTTGGGAAATTTGCGGTACTCAAGAAGAAGTTACAGAAACTGAAACTGAAAAAACCGGGGCAAAGGGTAAAATAGAGGACCTGCGTAAAAAATTCCTCGACCTCCTAAAAGACGACGATAAAAAAGACGACAAAAAAGATGCTGGCGACGAAGACGAAGGCGAAGAGGATGACGAAGGCGAGGATGACGAAGGCGAGGAAGATGATTGGGATGATGAAGAGGATGAAGAGGAAGAAAAACCCGTCAAGAAAGCACCTAAAAAAACCAAGAAAGCGCCTGAAAAAGCAAAACAAACTAAAAAACAAGCTGACTTGTTCGACGAAGATTAGTTCCCCTTGATTAGTGATGACCTCCGCCGCATAAGCGGCTTTACTGCAAATTGGCTATCCTCGTATGACGAAGATTCGATTGCTGGACCAGACTCCTTACACATTCCTGAAATAGCAGATTTCGGCGCCATCACTTCAGAAATCAATAAACTAAATGATTCCCTGGCAATTGCCGATGAGTCGAAAATTATTCGCAAAGCAAATATCGCAGTCTTCAGCTCAAAAGGTCGTTTACCATTTGGTAGTCGAATCGGATTTTCACATACGCACCGTTATGCAGAAAACAACATTCGCTTCACAAGCGACATCCTTATCCCCGGACAAACGTTCATTACATCGTCATTAAGTCTGGCAAAACTCGAAATAAACGGAAGCTTTGTTGAGATGCAATTCCTCGACCAGGACTACAAACTCAGCCCTTGGGCCCCCTGTACAACAATCGAATTTGCGACATTACCCCTACTGGTCATTTTGAAAAACAAAGCTGGGCACTGCCTCGAAATAGGCTGTGGTAGCGATGTTTGGCGCTGGAACAATGGCTTGAACATAGACGAGATGAGCCAAAAATATAAACTCAGCTTTGAGAGTGGCACCGTTATATACGAACGAATAATTTGCGATGTGGAAGATGAAACAGTGGTTACAGCACGGTCCTACCGCTTCACCTGGTTCCTTGCCTGGTCCTATAATTTACCTGCAAAGGAAGTCGGTGAAACCCTCGACTGCCCCCTATCAAAAAATGGCGAAGTGGATACAAAAAAGCTGAGGGATGATCTAACTGAACATATGACAATCTGTTTAGATTTGCATAAAATAACCGTCGACGAAAAAAGCTTAAAGACGGATCAAAGCATGTGTTTTGCCAAACGAAAAAATATGAGCCGCCTCAAAAGTATGATCCGCAAAATCATCTCAAATAGTGCTGCGACAAATCCACTCATCATTAAAAATCTCAATCCTGGCATTTGCACAAATGGCAGCCATCTCGACCGTAAGACGGAACACCTGCACTGGGACTATCCGCAAATACTCGACTTTGCAGCATGGACACGCCACCAATGTCCAGAACGAGAGATTTATTGCGAACCAATTTCCATTCCATCACAAACAGCTATATTCCAGCAAACAAATCACGAGCAAAACGAAATAGATTACGAATATAACGAAGATGGACTTTGAAGCCTACCATAAAATTTCCTGGTACCCCGGCCATATGCTTAAGGCCGAACGGGAGCTTAAGGAAAAACTAAAACTGATCGACATTGCAGTCATCCTTTGCGATGCCCGCGCCCCTCTGAGTTCACGGAACCATCAACTCGAAACGATTTTTCAAAACAAAGCCAAACTCATCATCCTCAGCAAATCTGATTTGGCAGATGAAAATCAAGTCGCCGAATGGAAGCATTATTTTAGAGCCAAAGGAGAAGGCTGTATCAGCATGCACCACAAACAGCAAAAGATCCTGCAAAAAATTCCTCAACTTATTTTAGATACGGCCACAAAATACCGTAAGGATGTACAAGGTGCAACAACACCTCTTCTTCGTCCAATACGGGCCATGATCATTGGCCAGCCCAATGTCGGAAAATCATCTCTAATTAATGCCCTCATAAAAAAGAAACGCACCCAAACCGGCCCCAGACCTGGTGTTACCAGGCATCAACAATGGGTCAAGCTCAATGACAAGCTCGAACTCATGGATACGCCGGGCATCATGATTCCCTCAATAAAAACAGTAGAAACAGGACTAAAACTCGCCCTAATAGAATCCTTAAAAGATAGCATTCCCGGCCGCGACCTGCTCTGTGAATACCTGCTGCATCTCACCAAACAGGATATCGGACTGAGCCTCGAGCACTATCGTCTAAAATCAATTCCGCAAAATGCCGCAGAATTTATAGAAGAAATTGGCCAAAAATTTGGCTATCTGAAACAGGAAAATGAAGTGATTATCGACCAGGCTTCAAAGCGTATCCTTCAAGATTACCGCGAAGGCCTCATTGGCAAAGCGTGCATCGAAACTGCCGTCCACGAAGATCCTGAATAGTTAACTGGCATCTCTGCATTTCAGAGCATCCATTCGGTATTGCTGCCTCTTGAGAAGTCCCACTACGAGTAAATTTCATGGTGTGGGAACGAAAATTCCCAGTCTTCCCGTCTTAAAACTTTGCCATTCACACTGGGTATCTTGCTCCACGTTGACGCGCGTAGCAAAGTCAGTATCCCCCACCATCACTTTCATTTGTTGCAGGCTACTAATTTTTCCAGCTCTAAACCGCTACGGCCGTGGATGTGCATTCACTTTCAGTGCATCCAAACGCTGCCGAAAACCGCCTAAACGTTCGATAAAATCATCGTAATTCTTATTTTCAGCATCCAGCCATAAGACTTCCGCCAATGCACTGATTCTTGGAAAACCCATGTATTCCACATGTTTCATATCTGCCATATATTCGGTCCAAAGCTGGCCTTGACTGCCAAGTACATGATGCTGAACCTCAGCTCCCATATTATTTGGAATTGGTTCATACGCATAGACATCACTTACCTTACTCATGCCTCGAATTGCAGGAGGCTCTTCCTCAATCGGTTCGGCCTGATAATAGTCAAAATAAATAATTTGGCACGGAGCCATGACCACATCATGACCTTGAGCAGCGGCTGCAAGTCCGCCATCTTCACCTTGCCAGCTCATCACTGCCGCATTATCTGCAAGCCCGCCTTCGAGTATTTCATCCCAGCCGATGAGCCGTCGGCCGGCACTGCTGATGTGTGTATCCATTTGCTGGATAAACCAGGATTGCAACTCGTCTTCACTCTTCAAGCCGAGTGCAGCCATGCGTTTTTGCGCAGCTTCATTTTCACTCCATTCAAACTTGGGCGCTTCATCGCCGCCAATATGAATGAAGCGACCAGGGAAAAGATCCATCACTTCAGTTAAGACATCTTTCATGAAATCAACAGTGGATTGCTCCATGTTTAAAACATTCTGCGAAATGCCCCAATGACAGCGCACCCGTGTTTCCATTTTAAAATTACCCAGTTCCGGATACGCAGTAATCGCCGCAACCATATGACCCGGCATATCAATTTCCGGAACGAGGGTGATATGTCGCCGGGATGCAAAAGCAACAATCTCTTTGATGTCTTCCTGAGTGTAAAATCCGCCATAGGGGGTATCATCATATTTTCTGGGACGATCCCTGTCATGACCAATTAGTGTTTTTTCACGAATGGATCCCACTTCCGTTAAACGCGGGTATTTTTTTATTTCAATGCGCCAACCCTGATCTTCGGTCAGATGAATATGAAACATATTTAAACGGTGCAATGCCAACAGATCAATAAATTTACACACGTCCTCTTTCGAAAAAAAGTGCCGGCAGACATCCAGGTGCTGCCCGCGCCAGCGAAAGCGCGGACGGTCTTCAATTTCCACACAAGGCACAGACCATTCACAATCTTGAACCGTGTCTTTCATTATGTCTGCTGGAAAGAGTTGGCGCAGCGTTTGGATACCCCGGGCAAGGCCAGTGGCATTTGCTGCTTTTAAGTGAATGCCATTTTCATTCACAGTAAGAGTGTAGCTTTCGTCTACAAAACCAGCCTCGTCTTCGTCTCCGGCAGGCCCACAGTCCAGTCTAATACTTGCACTGTTAGCAATCGGTAATTCAAACCCGGTAGCCGGTTTTAAGTAATCCACTAATAGTTCCGCAACACCATCTGAAGATTCACCAGCAAAACTAATGGACGCATCTGTATCTAAAATAAAATAGCCGTCATATTCAGTTAGTGATTGTGGTTTGGGTATAATTGATGTTCGCATGTTATTTTCCTCTAAATTTTATCTTTTAAGCCATTCTATAATGTTACCTGGATTGGCATTTTACTCTAACCGTTATCAGTCTGGAGGCAATATAATAAATCCGTTGTTTCTTCTTATCAAATAATCTTCAAATTCAGGTATTTGAATCACTCTAAATAACTGGTATTTTAAGCCAAGAAGACCTATAATAAGAGGAATAATTAATTCCTTAAGGGTGAGGAAATCGCTAGGTCTATTGGGCGGCCTGTATAAGCATGAGGAAATGAAGTGAAAAGGTCACTAATTGTAGTTAGTGTATGTCTGATAGCCATACTTTGTTGGGTATTTAGACCGAAGGCGGAACAGTCGATTGCACCTACTCCATCTTCTCATTCGAATGACTCAAAAAAACCAATCATCATCGCGCATGTACCCCCCGTTTCGGGTCGCTTCTCCGCCGATTCAGAGGCAGACCGTCGCGGCGTGCAAATGGCAATCGACAAATTTAATGCAAAAGGTGGTTGCCTCGGACGTGAAATCGTTTTGATACTGCGAGATCCCACAGAGTACCCCGATAAAGCTGCTAAAGTTGCCAGAGAACTCATCGTCGAAAACAAAATTTCATTTATGGTAGGTGCCATCCATTCCGGTGTCGCTGCAGCCATGTCCAAAGTCTGCCAGGAATATGGCGTCATTTTCATCAATACAAATTCGTCATCACCGGCTGAATCAGGCATTAATGCCCACCGCAGTAAATTCGTGTTTGATGCCAATGGCGCCAATTTCGCCCGAGCACTTATTGATTATGCCCTGGTAAATCGCAAATCCAAACGGGTATTGCTTCTGACTGAAGACTACGACTGGGGCCACAGCAATGCCGCTGCCGCTAGGCCGCTGATTAAGAAGGCTGGTGGCACAGTCGTTGGCGAAGTTATTATCGCGGAAAAATTTAAAGATACAAAGGTGGTACTGGCCAAAATTGCTGCTATACCAGCGGACGTTGTTGTGCTCAGCGTCAGCGGGTCCAATCAGACCAAACTTTTTTCCCAGGTGACACCCGAGGTTTTGCGCGACCAGTTATGGCTCTTAAACCAGGCAGACTGGCCGGCGCTTTATAATGCGCCCGGGACCATGCGCCCGCTCTTCGGCACTACTTGGGCCTGGAATCTGGACACCCCGGGAACTGCAGAATTCGTCGCAGAATATCGCCAGCGTTATGGCAAAACAACACTGGATTATCCCGGCAATGTTGTACATATGGCCTACCTGGCCACAATGGCCTTGCTCACATCAATCGAGCGTGCAGGAACCACCGACAACCATGCAATCATTAAAGAGCTTGAAAATTACAAGTGGACAGCGAAGGAGCGCATGCAACACACGGATGCCTATATTGACCCGGTAAGTCATCACGTACAGCAATGTGTGTACATTGCCCAGTGGGACCCTACTGCCAAACGGCCTCAAGATGGTATCAAGATAATTGGGCGTGCCAGCCCCGAGACAGTGAGCAATGAAAAAGAACTCAAAGAAACCCGCCTGGAATCTTTAGAGGATACAAAGCATTATGCTCCATAGATCGCGACTGATCGTAAAGATCGCGTTGCTAGTCTGTTGCATCCAGACCATTGCTCTCGGATTGCTCGGCTGGTTCTATATGCAGCGCTTCAGCGCAGCTGTTGATGAACGTGCCTACTCCCAATTACGTATGGTTGGACAATTAATCGCCCAGGGTGAACTGGAATTGCACACCCTCTCACAAAAGACGTTTATGAGTGAACTGCTTGGCGCTGACTTTCAGCACGGTATGGTGCTGAGTGGTAATGGCCGTATAATTGTATCGTCTGTTTCAAGAGAATTGGGACACAAGGCAGATGCTGTGCCCGGGTTCGAAAGGCACTGGATCGCAGCGTCCGCACCAGTTACACAGTTTTTTGAACGTGACAATACCCTCGTATGCGTGACCCGCATTGGCAGCAAAGATGGGGCAGCCAATTACCACACAGTCACCACCATCAGTACAGTAGCGCTCAACGAGCAAAAGCG
>JABSQK010000306.1 GCA_013215875.1 Lentisphaeria bacterium | reverse complement strand
TTGTCAGCGGCGAAGCAGCGCTTGAACCCGAAGTCAATGACTTAAGCCCCGGTGCATTTTTTACAGCTGTAAAATGGGGCCTGCTTAATGATGGCGAACACCAAAACAGCCTCGATACAGACCAATACCGCGCAGCAAAATTAAGTGCCCGCCATCTCAGCCCCTTAAAAGCGCGAAAACTAATAAATGCCACAGCGCTTGAAGCCAGTAAAAAATTAAGTTCCGACCCACAGTCTTTCACATATATCAGCGAAATTACCGCACCTTATAATCGGGTGATTGATTTCAGGAAAAATGATTTCACTCCGGCCTACACAGCGAGGGATAGCAATGAAAGCAGCTTTATAGATTTGATGAACCAGGTAATTCCAAAGGCAGATAACGAGTAGTTATGGCAGAATTAACACCAGAGGGTAAACGCAAGGAATGGATTATTACCATCGTCATCATTCTGTTAATTGTAGTTTTTGTTGCCTACGGATATATGATTAAAATGCCAAAAGATAAAGACTACGCGATTCCCGCCAGTAGCGAATAAAATTATTCCCTGATAATTTCTTCGAGGACTAATAAGTCCCGCACCTTGTCCCAGTCTACAAATGGCCGTTCAGATGTCTCAATATCAAAAATTAACGGACAGCCCAATGCTGCATCATCTATATATAATTTTGCATAACATTTTGGGGAGCTAGTCCAGCGACCCTGAGTTGGATTTTTTTGGATACCAAAAAGTGGAATATCATTTTCCTTAAACCAGTTCACTGCTTCGTCCAGATAATTCTCTTCCGGGCTCTTCCCGTTACTGCGCATGGTGAAGAGAATGAGTTTATTTCCAGAATCAACCAGTTCTTTTAACACTGCCACTGCCCCGATATCTTCGCCTATTGCGGGAAATTCATGCGAGACACAGGTTCCGTCAAAGTCTACAGCTATTACCATTTCTATTCCTTATACTAAATTAAAAAATTCAAATTATGGTTTAAGAATCGACTATAAGGGATAAACACAAATAAAACAACATCGAAAGACGTATTTTGTAGTGGCATGAATCTGTTTATTGGATAGTGCTGCTAGCCTAAGATAGCATTTATTTTTTCACTCAATTCATCAGTCTTAAAAGGTTTCACGACATAATTATTTGCACCGGCGGAAATCGCTTCCATCACTTCTTCTTGACCTGAAATAGATGTGCACATCATCACTGGTATTTTTTGCGATGCTGGATTAGAGCGAATTTTCTTCAAGGTTTCTATGCCGCTCATATTCGGCATGGTAATATCCAGCAAAACGAGGGAAATATCGTAGTTATATTCAGCCAGTTTTTGAAGCGCGATCTTTCCATCCTCAGCTTCAATTACATCTTCATGCCCCATTTTTACCAAGACTCGTTTTTCAATCTTGCGCATGGTATTCGAATCATCAACTAATAAAATTCTCATATTAACTCCCTTAATTTAGTAAACAGCAACGCGAATTAAATTAAAGTATAAATCAATATCCATTCTCTAATCAAAACAGAATGATCTCTTCATTCATACGTATCCCCAAATGTTGCCCAATTTGTCGCAAGAATCAGGCCAGGTCTATGAACTAAGTATCGTAGTCGTATCTCATGGTATGCCATGAAGATTAATCCCTGGCATGTTTATTGCGCATTTATCTTGGTATGAGATTTAATGAATGATCATGTAGGGGATTTTATGAGAAAAACAGAAATCAACAAACCCTGGTTCACTGCGACATATCAGGTCATGTATATTATGATTCATGATTTAGAAGACTTAAGAAAAGAATTGAAAGAGAATTCATGCTTCGATCAAAACGCGATTAAACATTTCGATTATATCATTATCCATGCCATTTGTTATACCGAAAACAATCATGAGGGTTGCAAGAAAGATATGGATTGTCCCTATATTCTTCAGGATATGGATAATATTCAATGCCTGCTGGATATGAATGCTTCAAACAACTAAGACCACCAATAAATTCACTTCGTATTAAAATTCTGATATTAAAGATCCAGGTAATAGCTCTTGCCAGACTTATGACGTGCGTGTACTGTCTAAACATTAATTTTAATAAAGTAAAATAAATGTTCCCTGTTCTAAGACTGCGTGGCATTTAATATTAAGGATTACAAATGTCAAAATACACAACTCATTATATCTCCGGCACCCATTGGGACCGTGAATGGTATCGCCCCTATCAAGAATACCGTGTACTGCTCGTCCGCCTCATGGATGAACTGCTGGATGTAATGGAGACAAAAGAAGATTTCAAATTTTTCCAACTGGATGGCCAAACTTGTGTGCTTGAAGACTATCTCGAAATCCGCCCCGAAAACCGTGAACGACTGGCCAAACTAATTGAGGAACGTCGCATTCTTATTGGCCCGTGGTACACCATGCCAGACCTTTTCTGCCCCGATGACGAATCCCTTATACGCAATCTCTTACTCGGTCGTCGCATTAGCCATGAGTGGAATACCGAACCCATGAGCGTTGGCTTTGTTTGCGATATGTTTGGTCACCCATCCATGATGCCGCAAATTTTTTCCGGCTTCGACATCAATGATGCCGTATTGGGCCGTGGCACAAATGAAGGTGATACGGACATGTTTTTCGACTGGGTCAGCAGCGATG
>JABSQK010000305.1 GCA_013215875.1 Lentisphaeria bacterium | reverse complement strand
CTTCCTCGCCAATGCCTGCATGACCATGTTCCTGCGTTCGTAACAGTCAGTTTCGATGAACATGTACTTGCAACCGCTAGTATCGGCCGCTTTGAGCAGATCTTCGGCTTCACTCATATCCATACACGCTATATATTGACAGAGGACATGCTTACCAGCTTTTAAGGCGGCGATGGCTTGGGGACCATGAACTTGGATGGGGGTGGCAAGAACAACAACATCGATGTCGGTTTTCAGCATCTCATCAAGCGAGGTAAAACAGTTGCTAATATCCTGTTTCTTTCCTACCTCACGCAAGCGTTTCTCAGATATATCGCAGATGGCATGGACCGACACGTTGTCTATCTTATTAACCACATCAAAAAACGCCTGTCCTATGCCCAGACCAACAACTCCCAGCTTTGTCATTTTTACATCCTCATCTTTGTCGTTTAATTTGTGATTGAAGATAACGGACGATGGACGGTTTGTCAATTATACTGCTTGTTACAGAATTTATGAATCCAGAGGGTTTTTGAGCCGAGATGTTGCCTGTGACCATCTCGGCAAGTTGGGTCTTTCAATTTTTCTAGAGATAGCGGGTTAGATGAGATGTTGCCTGTCACCAGCAAGGGAGTTTTTACATTATAGACCACTGGCAATCGCGTGGCGCTATTTTATCTTTAACGCTTTAATGACAATAGTGGAACCGTCCGAGTGTGTCCCTTTTATGTATATTTCGAGGTAGAACGATGGACTCAATTGCAAATGCGATATCATGACCTGTCCCATACAAATTGTATCACTCATTGCAAGGTGCGCTTTATCAATACCAATGTCTTTAAGGATGTCGTCAGTCGGTAATGTTAAATCCGCCAATGCCAACTTCGCTTGGAATTCCTTAACCTGCTCATCTGTATAGTGAAATGATTCTGGTTTAGTTTTACTATAGCATCCAATTAATAAGACAATAGTAGATATGAGGCTAATGAATCGCATTTGTTCCTTCTAGCGTGAAAGAAGAACCCGCCAGCCACTGGTACGATCATAAGCGAGTTCCAAAGTGTTTCGTAAAAGCGTAATTATGCTATTCTACCAAGAAATTAGGCTTTTGCAATATTAAAAAGATTGGTGAGTTTTTGAGATAGATAAGATGTTAGGTATTTCCGGCCACCTTCAAGGGAGCTTTCAATTTTATCCTGAAACCTGCTCCCAAACTAGCTGGTCTCAGGACACTGATTTAAATCAGTACAGAAGTGAACTCGCAGATTTTGCCAGGAAGACAAATCCAATACAGAGCATGGCCACCAAGCCGGCGCCACAAAAATAGCCTGCACTTAAGACGGGGGCATACTGTCGAAATTTGAGCCCAAACTTTTTCTCGAAATAATATCGCCCAAGTAAGGCTCCAAGAAATTGCGGGATGACTGCATGGGGCATCGTCTGGTTCAGGCCCCGTACAATTCCATAACATAATAATGTAGGTGAGCCGACTAAAGCCAAACCGATAAACGATACTAAGCCAGCAACAAATCCAAAAAATATCTTTATTGGGGATAGCGCATCCTGGAAGATCGAATATTCACCCAGGGTTGAGCTGTAAATAATGGATTGATTTTTTGCTTCAAACTCCCACATCTCCTGGGCATATGGGTAGACATATGATGGAATATCTGCCAGACTCCAAATGAAACTGGAAAATCCGACGACACTAATAATAATGATTGGAAATAAGACCACATCCGCTTTCCAAATGGAAGTAAATTTTGTGCCGGTTAATTCGGCCTGTTTATAGAAAACAGTTTGGGCACCATAATTTCCTTTGGGTGTGGGGATGAACCAAACCGCCACACCATTATAACCGGACAGTATAAATGTCACTTCGCGAATGAATGGTATTTCCACGACCTGTCCACATAAGCCCTCCAGTCGGGCTGTAACATAGGATATAATGGGCGTGTATAAGAATGCAAAGAAGAAGAGGACAATCATCACGCCAGTATGCCATTCAATTAAATATCCACATAACGTAATATAAATAATACTGCTCGCGAAATAGGTGATTAAGATCCACTTGTTTGGTATATCGCCGCGTTGGGCCATTTTTTCCTCGAGTTCTTTATCCTCCAGGTCACTTCGTTTTATTTTGCTTGATTTAAACATTCCCCAGAAACCAACGATGGCGACAGCCAGGGCAATGCCGATACTGAAACTAAAGTAAAAATCCACTGTGTTGTTGAAGTTTATCTCAAGTGTTTGTTGACCCGACTCCCATGAGGGAAGCTGGTTAAACTTAAATAGTAATGGGTTCAAGATAAATGTAACGACTAAGCCAATAAAACTTCCCACCATAGCATAAAATGGCATCACCATACCAAATATGATATTTGCCAAATCAAAACTGATACCCGTGGCAACTGCAGGCAGGTAGCCTTCTGTATACTGTGACCAATCTGCAAATGGGATTGGCAATACTTCCTTTGTTTCTCCCGTGAATG
>JABSQK010000304.1 GCA_013215875.1 Lentisphaeria bacterium | reverse complement strand
TACTTATTTTATTTGTAGTCAAATTATAACAACACTTACATTTATTTGCTAAGGTTAAACTTATGTAAAGCTCATAATTTGTCAACATATGTCAAATTTTATTATTTAGTTATTATTGAGCTTTTACCACCCTTTTATTTATCGACTAAAACGAAATAAAAGTAGGGTTAAGGCGAACTATGATAGAGTCGGGCTGAGCTTGGAATTACGCGAAATAAAAAAAAGCAAAACGACATATATTAAGCATTTTTAAGAATGCTTTGCGCTTCAATTTGTATATCTGCAAAGAAGCGAGTGAAATTTTCGCAATGTGCAGAGTAATCAGCAATGAGTGGCTCAATTGCAACGGTAAGGTCTATATCTTTGCGACTACGTTTGTTCAATCGCGTAAAGGCAGCCTCCAATCCATCGATATTTCTATAATTCGCCAGCCATTTTACATTCGTTATCCGATGATCGATAAATGCCGGTAGCTCCACTCCGCTCTCGAAAAGTGATCTGTTAATATCCGTCACGAATGAATCCAAGGATTGTGAGCTATAATGGCTGAATTCATTGGAGAGCACATAGTCATAAAATACATCAATGATGACTGCTGAATAATGCCGGTGTGGATCCCACAACATGGAGATGCTTTTTCGCACATCTGCATGCTGGTCTGTAAAGCGATCCAGACTACGATGCATCTTTATGCCAAACTGCACCTTGGCACTGTATTTTTCGCCAGGACCCATGACAAAGTCGGCAATCAGATTTCCGGGTCCGGGCCCGATAAAAATGCATGTGCAAGAAAATTCATTTTAGAAAATTGGTTTTTAATTATGTCATATATTTTAAACTAAAAAAGGCTGGATCAAGTGATCCAGCCTTCCAAATAATATATATAAAATCAGCTCTATTTCTTCTTAGAGCCTTCTTCTTTCTTCTTTGCAGGTGCTTCAGCAGCCACTTTCGTTATATTGGTGATTGTTGCTTTCACAACTTCACCAGTGACTGTTACTGTTTTGCCGACCAATCCGGCATAATCTGTGCAACAAACTTTTGCACATTTTTTAGCTCCACACGCTTTTCCGGCAACCAATGCATAGGTGTGTTTAGCATCTACCTTGAGGCTATAAGTCACAACTTTTTTGGCATCTGTGGCGCTTGTGAGTGTACCTTTAGTATCCACAGCTTTACTCGCTGCAGCTTTCTTCTTATGACTTCCCTCAGCGTACGCTGAAAGACCCATAAGCATTACCAGTGTTACTAGCAATAGTTTTTTCATGTTGTACTCCTTGTTCCGTTTTTGTTTTTATTTTTATACGTCTTATTTCCAACGTACATTCTTTGAAACGTTTAACTTATGTCAAAATTCACCCCTTTTAAAGCTTTTTTGGATAATTTTTAGGGTATTGCGTTTGTATCTCTTCGGGTGTATTTATTGACATTTCGCAGAATTGAACGTACAGTTACTACTTTTTAAGGATAAAATGATGGAAAATGAACAATTATTTTTAAATGTTGGCCTGGCACAAATGCTGTGCAATGGCGTAATTATGGATGTTACCAACGTCGCCGAGGCTAAAATTGCTGAAGATGCAGGTGCATGTTCCGTTATGGCCCTTGAGCGTGTACCGTCTGATATTCGCAAAGAAGGCGGCGTTTGCCGCATGAGCGACCCTGAGATGATCACTAAGATTAAAGAGGCTGTTTCTATACCTGTTATGGCAAAATGCCGTATTGGCCACTTTGCTGAGGCACAAATACTCCAGGAGCTCGGCGTCGATTTTATCGACGAAAGTGAAGTGTTGACCCCCGCAGATGAAGAAAACCATATCGATAAGTGGTCCTTTAAGTCACCATTTGTCTGTGGTGCCTGCAATTTGGGAGAAGCATTACGCCGTATTTCTGAGGGTGCAGCACTCATTCGCACAAAAGGCGAAGCGGGTACTGGTGATGTAGTCGAAGGTGTTCGTCACATGCGAACAATTCAAAAAGAAATGAAAATGTTGACCATTCTCAGTAAAGATGAACTCTATGTCCAGGCAAAAGAGCATCGTGCCCCAATTCAGCTCATTCAATATGTAGCTGAGCACGGAAAGCTTCCTGTACCGAATTTTGCAGCTGGCGGTATCGCCACACCAGCAGACGCATCTTTGCTTATGCAGCTCGGTGCGGAAACGGTATTTGTCGGTTCCGGTATATTCCGCTCATCAAATCCAGCCAAATTTGCTACAGCAATTGTCCAAACGGTCCGTAACTTTAAGGATGCGGCAAATGTGCTTGATGCATCCAGCGGTCTTGGTGATGCAATGGATAGTGTCTCCATGGGCGAACTTGCTGACAAAGATAAGATGGCTGATCGCGGCTGGTAATCTATGAAGATCGGTATTCTTGGTCTTCAAGGTTGCTTTAGACCCCATATTGAAAAACTTCAAAAACTCGCCATCGATACATCACTAGTATTAAGCGTTGACGATTTCAAAGACGTTGATGGTTTAATCGTCCCGGGTGGTGAAAGCTCAACCATGCTCAAACTTTGCCCCGATGACTTATGGCAGGCCATGACTCAATCCCCAATACCCGTTTGGGGCGTTTGTGCAGGCTCGATCCTTTTGGCAGAGAAAACCATCAATCCCGAACAAAAATCCCTCGGACTTATCGATATGGATATCACCCGCAATGCCTACGGTGCTCAAAATGAAAGCTTTGTTGATGAAGTCACGGTCTTTATTGAGGATGAACCTCAAGCAATAAAGGGCGTATTTATTCGTGCCCCAAAAATCAGCCGCTATGGTAAGCTAAGCATTCTGGCAAAATTTGCCGATGAAGTTGTCGCAGTGGAAAATGACCAGCACATGGTGACAACCTTTCATCCTGAACTCAGCGATTCCACCATCTTTCACGAATACTTTACCAAAAAAGTGGACAAATTCCATCTGGCAATTTAATTGCTTTATGGTCAATGATAAAATAAGGGGAGCGAGATGAAACTTTTGAAAAAAATTCTTGGCAAAAAGGAGCAAGCGATAGTGTCGCCTGATGATTTTTGGAATTGGTTTCTTGAGAATGAAAAAATATTTTTTGATGTGGTAAACAATCAGGATGATATTGAAGCGAACTTTCTTAATAAACTATCCCCAAAACTCGATGAACTCAGAGAGGGATATTGGTTTTTAACCGGGATGTTTGACGATGATACGGCTGAATTAATCTTAACTGCCGACGGCGTTATTAAAAACATTGTTTTTATCGAAGAGATTGTGGCTGCCGCACCTCAGATTGATGGATGGAAATTTACGGCCCTGAAACCCTCCTCAGATATAGAGAATGTAAACATTCATATGGCCGACGTGGTATTCAGCAAGGACAATCTGTCATTCTATTCAAATGAGGACCCGGACTATCCGGATGAAATTGATATTTCGATTATTCACGATGATTACTCGGAGGAGAATCATGAGGCCATTACCACTGGGTGCTTTATTTTCATTGATAACTATTTAGGTGAATTGGATTTTGCGACGACGATCGATAATGTTGACTTTGTTGAAAAAGATCAGATTACAAAAGAATTGGTACCCATCGAAAAACTAAAAAATTTCTTAATATGGCGGGAAAAAGAATTCATTGAGAAATATTCCGGCATCCGGTATAATACGGAAGATGACGGGTATGCATCCCTGGAAGCGACTCTTGAAAATGGTATGCCACTCTTAGCAATTGTTAATTCCACTCTATTAGAATGGGATAAGAAGGCCTCACATCCATGGGTCTTAAATATTCAAATCAAATATGAGGGTTATGAAAGCGGTATGCCGGATGAGGAAACATATGCCCTAATGAATGAAATGGAAGACAAAATTATGGCTCTACTGCCGGATTCAGAGGGCTGTCTAAACATTGCCAGAGAGACTGCGAATCATGAAAGAGAAATTTATTTCGCCTGCAAAGATTTCAGAATGCCAGCAAAAGTACTAGACCAGATGCAAAGTGAGTATGTTGGAAGACTAAATATTGAATTTGACATTTATAAAGACAAATACTGGCGCTCATTTAATAAGTACGACCCACCGCCACAGTATTAATCCTGGTTTACTAAAAATTCCCGGTGAAAGTCCTTGTCATGATAGGGATCTTCACCATTATTCAGCTCCGCGTCCTGATAACCACTGCTAATTTTGACAATAGCAATGCTAAGCTTTGCTTCATCGATAGAAAAGTGAATGCGCCAGGTACGGCAGCATATGATCCATTGGCCCTCTTCCTCAATAAGACGTTTACGGCTGCTGTCCAGCGGGTTTTGCTGTAGCTGGATATAGGCGAAGCGTTTAAGGTCTAAGCCGCTTTTCTCATAGAGCCATTTGATTTGTTCGTCGGCACTTGGCTCTATATGTATAAAATAGTTTTCTTCATTATCATCTTCCGGCAACCAGCCGCGGCTTGCCTCTGGATGTGAATCAGAATAGGGCAGATAGGGCTTTATATCAAGGATTGGGGTCTCATCAATGAGGTCAAAATTGCGAACATACAGTGTGAGCTTATCCACCTGCATCAGTTCCACACAGCTCATGCCTATGCTGTTTGGCCGGTACGGCGAGCGCGTCGCAAAAACCGATACCTTACGTTTGTCATTTATCCGGGGAGGACGCACCAGAGGTTTCCACGTTTTGTTCAGATGGAAATCATAAAGCAGCCAGATGTGGCTGAAACCATGAATGTCTTCGAGGGCCTGTTCAAAATTGCAGTGCTTGTGCAGGCTAATAGTGCCAATGTTATCTTTTCCCAATGAACCCTGACGCGCCAGCTCATAACGGTGGCGCTCTTCACAATTAAAAATACCAATTGCCGTGTAATTTATGGAGTCGCCGGGTATTTCGTTCATTTATCTTTGTGGAATTCAAGAATCATATTTACCGCCTCATCCGGGTCTTCACAATACGTAAACAAGTCCAGATCCTCAGGCGATATCACATTGCGTTCCACAAAAGCATCAAAATTAATAATGCTCTCCCAAAATTCCTGCCCAAACAATATCACAGGGATTTTTTCCTGTTTACTGGTTTGGATCAATGTGAGGGTTTCAAACAATTCGTCCATTGTACCAAAACCACCCGGGAATGCACAGAGCGCTTTTGCACGCATTAAAAAGTGTATCTTGCGAATAGCAAAATAATGAAACATGAAATTGAGTTCATCGGTTATGTACTGGTTTGGATACTGCTCATGCGGTAGGGTAATGTTGAGGCCAATGGATTTTCCATGCACATCCGCGGCACCACGATTGGCCGCCTCCATTATGCCGGGTCCACCGCCCGTGCATATGACATATTCCAAGGCGCCGGTCGTTTGGCCAAAACGAGTCATTTTTGCAGAAAATTCGCGCGCAAGGGCATAATAATGACTGTCTTTTAACTTTTGCTGAGCGATTGCCAATTCGGCCTTATTTTCGTCTGACGGGTCATTTTTGAACGCTTCTTTCATATCATGAAGCAGTGCCTGGGCCGTTGTAGGGCAGGGCGTTCGAGCAGATCCAAATACGCAGACTGTTGACTGGATCGCTTCGTCATCCATGATTAACTGAGGTTTTAATAATTCGGTCTGTACACGAACAGGACGAAGCTCCTCACGACTTAAAAAGTCGAGATCTTCGTATGCTCTTAGTGGTATATCTTTCATTTAATCTCCTTTAATGTTGAAATCTATAAATTTCTATATATACTAACTTTATAATGACTTTATAAAGAAGTCAGGTAAAATAGGAGAATATTATGGAATCACGCAGGCGCAGAAAGCAAAGAGGCAGGAAAGTGCCATATCCTTTCCCAATGAATACAATGATCGACGTGGTCTTTTTATTACTCATATATTTTATCTACACCTATAAAGATAGTCCGACCGAGGCAAATTTAAAGATTAACGTTGCCAGTACAAGCGATGGACTAGCCATTGGTGTTCCTTTTACGATTTCTATCTATCCAGATGCCTATCATTTGATGGGCACCCCAATGAGTTTAGATGCAATTGCCAGCTACTTTGATTCATTAGAATCTGTTGTGATAAGAGATCTGCGTGTCATAGTTCGAGTCAGTCCATCTGCCAGGCAACATGAATTAATCAAATTGCTCGATCGCCTTGAGGTGTATCATCTCAAAAAGCTCAATATAATGACCCTGAAAGAAAAAGCGGTGTTAAAGAACTAGTCGTCATATGGCATTAGTTCGAGGTATGTATCTTTGGGAAATTCCTTTTGGGCCCAGAGCAGAATTTCATTGCGAATGTTGTCGATATGGTAGAGTTTATACGCGCCGGAATTCTCATAAATATAAAGACGGTTGCAGACAAATGAGATGAGGTAATTTTGTGTCGCAGTTTTCAGAGCGATAGCCGGTTCAAACTTACAGGGTTTTTGTTCATCATAGTCTGCATCTGCAATTACCGCAGCATCTTCATTCAACAATTCTGCTATCGTCTGTAATGATTTTTTTGAAAGCTCTTTGGGTCCGTCGATAACGCGATGACCATTAAATTCTTTGAGATGCTCATTGCGCTCCACTTCAATGCGGTAAAGCGTCGCATTTTTTAATTGAATCCGGGTCGTTGTTTTACAACTGACTGTCGCAAGCAGACTGATAACAACGCAGATATTGCGGAATAATAATGTCTTTATGGAATACATCTATTGCCCTCTGCCGGCCATTTTGACCAAGCCGTGCATTTAATTCAGGATCTGTAAGAACTGTCACAATGTGAGCAGCCATAGCTTCGTGGTCATCCGGTTCTTCCATGTAGCCGGTTTCACCATGAACGATTACTTCCGGTATGCCGTCGACATTACTGCTGATGGTGGGTACTTCACAGGCCATGGATTCGAGGAGGACCATGCCAAACGATTCGCGGTGGCTCGGCTGCAGCACACAGTCTGCCAATGGAAGTATCGATTCCACATTATCTACTTTGCCCATATATTTCACCTTGTCACAAATATCCAGTTCGCGGCAATGTATTTTTATCTTCAGCAATTCCGGGCCATCACCCACAAGTACCAGACGGGCTTTTACTTGCTTTGATGCCTCTGCAAATGATTTCAAGGCACCAATAGGATTTTTTACATCCCGAAAATTTGAAACATGCATGACGATTTTTTCATCATCTGCTGCGAGTGAGGATCTGCGGCAATGTGTTTCCGATGGTTTGAAAACCTCCGTATCGATGAAGTTATATATCACATGCACAGTTTTATCAATATTAAATTCCTGCAGGGTGTAGTCCTTTTGGAATTGTGAAACCGTGGTTACATGATCACTCTTCTCAATACCATATTTATTGATCGGGTAGAGCGGTTTGTCCTGACCGACAATCGTTACATCGGTACCATGTAAGGTCGTAACAATCTTAAAACATTTGTCGCTGATTTCCCGGGCCAGATGGGCGCAAAGTGAATGAGGAATTGAATAATGCGCATGCACAACATCAATCTCATAATCATTCACCACTTCAATTATTTTTGCAGTTAAGGCAAAGGTATAAAGGCTTTGGTTAAAGAGCGGGTAGTTTATAGGATCTACAGAATGAAAGGAAATGTTTTCTCTGTAGCTCGATAATTTAAATGGGGTGGAATAGGAAATGAAATGTACGTTGTGCCCTAGCTCAGCCAGGCCAATTCCCAGCTCAGTCGCGATCAAACCCGAACCGCCAATCGTAGGATAACAGACAATTGCAATATTCATAAATTAAGATTCCGCTTCTAATAAATAATTAAAGGACTATAAACAGTATTTTGATTATGGCTAGGAGCCTGTCGGACTTAAGGATTTCGTGACGAGAAATCGCTCAAATAAAGCTGATTTTTGACTAAAAAAGGCGAATATTGAAATTTTTAACACATTTTATGGCGAAAATTCAGCAAAATTTGACGGTTTTACAGTAGAAATATCTAAGTCCGACAGGCTCCTGATTTTATGGAAGGCGAATTAAACGTGTCTATTTTGGGTCCAATTCAGGAATAATATCACTGGCATCCTGCGTGCCGGTACTACTCCAAATTGTCCGGCCCTTACGGTCGAGAGTCACCAGGACAAAGCGTTCCCGGGTGTGATTAAAGCGAATGACCGAAACCATATCGACATAAAGCTTATCACCCTTACGCCCATAATAAGCCCAGGTTTCGCCTTCAAAAAAGTTGCAAAACCAGTTTTTTTGTGAATCAGAGAGCACAGCATTCAGGCGTTTACATTCCTGTTCTGAAAGGCGAATGGGGGAATCTTTACCATCAATTTGGTTGAGGAGAGATTGTACATATGAGGAATCCATCTTCACGTTGTGAGCGCAAGAAGATACTGACAAAGCCACCAGAACCACGAATAAAGGCATAAGCATTTTCATCTTTTTTTCCTCGCTTCTTAGCTTAAGCTAACATTTCAAAATATTACTGTCAAGCTGGAAAAAATAGATATTTATCTTATTTTTGAACGAATAATAGAGGCTGGATTATTTGGATGTGGCAAATTTGATGCTTTGATGAAATATTCGGGATAGTCGTTTGCAAGTTTGAACCTTGAAAGTATGTTTTGGGCCGCGTAAAAGTGGAGTTGTAGTTCAGTTGGTTAGAACGCTGCCCTGTCAAGGCAGAGGTCGCGAGTTCAAGTCTCGTCAACTCCGCCAGCTTAAGCACCTTGTGTTTCACAAGGTGCTTTTTTTGTGCCTGTATAAAGCATTTTAGCCTATATAAAGGGCTCACACATTAAGCACTCTCTCAATTTTCTCAGCTAATCATTTAGATTCATCCCAAATCATGTAATATCATCAAAAATTACCACCAGCCAGGAAATCTTGCCGTCCCAGAGCTAAGGCGTACTCCGCTTGTATAGAATCTCTAATTAAAACCCACCCACTTGTTTCATCCCAGTATTCTGAATAAGCATTTATCTCAACGCATACACAACATCTCTGTAGTGTAATGGGAACTCAATATCCTCCCCCTTATAAAAGCTGAAGAAATCACGGGGAAAGTTGGCCAAGATATTACTGTTTGATAATTGCTCATCACAGTCAGCATAATCCAAACTGGTAATCCCTCCTTCCAGTTTAACCTTCACAGTAAAACTGCTGGCTTCACCATCAAGGATGGCTCTCACTTTGAATTGAGCATCATTCACTTTCTCGATGGAACTTATTGTCAGATTAGTTTCTCTTCTCATCTCAGCCTATAAAATCCATTGTTGGTTCAAATGCTTTTGATTAATCAGTCCGTTCCATGGGAACTGTGCGAGTAATCAGGTCTTCAGTTTGTATAAAAGGGAGGACAAATATGATATAATTCGTTAATCTTTTTCTCCGAAAAGTGTTCACAAAAAAAGAATAAAACATTACAATCCAGTATGTCGGCTAAAAGATTCTCAATACTAGTAATAAAGTATTCATTTACAGGTTCACTTAATTCAACACACAAGGCTAATTCTGCCGTCGTTGAATCCTTCAATTTGACCATAACCAAATGTGCTTTTAATACCTCTTCAATCCAGTTTACAAATCCATAAGAAAGCTCTTTAAGAAGATAGTCCAATGCTTCTCCTTCAGCAGGAGAGATAAACTTTATATCACTTTCTTTTACTTTATCATTCATAATTATCTAAGCTTTAGTCTCACTTTATTGGTCGGATTTATATCCCATCTTAATAGCCCGTTCCCAGCATTCATCTGATATCGTAGCTCATTTTTCTCCAGCCTAACGTCCCGCTTGTGGTTTCATTTCAACATAACTCGAGATGGGTAAAATGAAATCCACGGAGCGCTTGTTAGATTTTTGTTTAATTTTCTTTGTCAACTTCGTTAATTATTTTGTCTATTTTCCAATCTGAAACTTTTCGAATACGCTTCAAGCGGTCTGATTTCTTAGGGCAATATTGATTTCTACGTTTCCTATATCCTCGCCATTTAGGAAAATATAATTTCCCCATATCATAAATATCTTTCCATTCGGAGTTTTCTTCTTCTCCGCAAATTATAGCACTTCGATGGTGATAGACCATTCTAAGAGTCCATGTCAGTTCAACGGGTAAACCTAGTAGCCATTCATCGAACCAAATAATTGAATCTGACATCACATCATACTGCCAAGCAATTGTCCATGGCATCCTCTTTCTATTCAATATATGACCATGCTTTTGAAAAATAAGCTCGGGGTTGGAATCAGATTCGCTGTCATTTTCTTCATTCATTAAATAAATCTAATTTATTATTCTACGACTCGCGTGTTTATAGGGGTTCTTCCCACTCGTCTTCATAACTCGTCCCACTTTTTGTTTCACTATAACACAAGATAGCAGTGGAGCAATCCCTATGAGAGCTCCTCCATGACTAGCAGTGGAGCGACCCCCTTTTAATTTTTTTCACTCGCTAAAACCTTATCAGGGACTAGAGGGATGTGAAGGCTTGTTGGCACGAGCACGGGATGGGCTTTGGCTGGCTCATTGCCCCTTATAACTTGTCAGTTTCAGAAAGTATAGCCTGGGTGATTGCATAATGCCTTAAGCTATGCACCGTCAATTTACGTATTATGAAATCGTTCCATTTTCCAACTTGAAGAAATGTGTTCCGAGACTTTGTGCTTCCGATTTTCTGTGGGTAATATGCAGAGTGGTGACGGATTCATCTTCGGTAACTGTTCGAATCAGGTCGAGTACATCTTCATGGGTTTCATCATCGAGTGTGCTGAGTGGTTCGTCCAGGCAGATGATCGCTGGCCGAATCGCCAGTGCCCGGCCCATGGCAACACGCTGGCGTTCACCGCCACTGAGGCCCGGTGTCAGCCGTTCTAAACGGTATAATTGCGCACTGACTCTATAGTATTCTTATACAGTATCGGTATCTTGAGTTGTGAGGACATTTGAGCATCGACAGTTAGTCCGTGGAATCGAACTATTTACCGGCCGTCACAACTGTCGCTCGGGCTAACTGTGCAAACCCTTGCTGTGTCCAGAATCCGGGCTGGCCGATGCCAATAGTTTCTGTGGTTCTGTAGTCAATTAAGAGTCGGTCGTCACAGTACACACGAACCCGCTTTTCTTCAACGATTACTTTATAGTCGATCCAAATGTGGTGCAGTTTCCAGCCCTGATATAAGGGTGCACGAATTGTCTTTTTTAATACGCTGTCTTGGGTAAGTTGCAAAGCACCATCAATGGTTCGAATAACGATACCCTTTTTCAGATCGGTGCCATTGCCACCAATGACCATATTCAAATCATTGCCTTTTTCTGAGTTCCCCATACCCTCGGCAGCCGCAAACCGAACTGCATAGGGCGGGCTAAGGCTATGGCGATACCAGAGGATACTTGGTTCTTGGGTTTGGGCCCCAATCCAGAACCAGTTTTTGTCGCATGACCATCGGTTCTTTCGACGCCATTTGCCGTCGATGGCATACCAATCGACTAATTGTTGAGCGAAAAGGTAATCCCGAATACCAGGATTAATAACGGCCAATGATTGGGTCGGCTTCTGTTTGAGCTGGAAATAAGCGGTGAGGGGATTTGGATCCACGGAACCTGCGATTGTTCCGTCAACGTAAACTGTGGATGGTGAATAGGTGGGCATGGTATACTGACAGGTCAGCGATGCGTCATTTTGAAGGACAGGGCGGATTTCGAAAAGAGGTGAATATATGGAACGAAATTCCAATCCTTTTCGGAGAGGGGGGAACGATCGACTGGACCCTTCTTCTCCATGGCCCCGGTCAGTCCCGGAAATCAAAGCATCATAGGGGCGAAGGTCAACGTCATCGAAGAACGCATGTGACCCATTCAGGACAAGACCAGAAGAAATAAGCGTTTCAGGATCAGGTACGTCACCTTTGACCTCAAGGCACTTTCGACCATCCACAAAGGCGAGCCAAGTTCCGTTCTTACCATACAAGGAAATTCGTCGCCAACCTTTGTGCGGTTCAGATAGTTTTACGTTTCCACTGGCGAGGATT
Source organism: Lentisphaeria bacterium (assembly GCA_013215875.1). GTDB lineage: Bacteria > Verrucomicrobiota > Lentisphaeria > JABSQK01 > JABSQK01 > JABSQK01. The sequence continues at coordinate 6,560 of JABSQK010000304.1, read as the reverse complement.
GTCTCACCTTTTCTATGAGTGATGCTAAGGACTGTTCCGTTCTCAACCAGCAAACAGTCTACAAAACTGGAATCCGGAAGCGCGAGGTAGACGCCTGCGTTTTTGGATAACTCAGTCTGTAAAGATACAGAAATGCGGGGCATCTCATGGCCATCCCCGGGAATCTGCAATCGAGCGGTCTCAGTTGCCTCGGCTCGAAGGATAAATTTCGGACTTGTCCCGCTAGTCAATTTCCAAGTGCCCCCTTGGATGTCCCAACCGACACCCTCGGATTTCGGGCGCATGAAATCGTCGTGAAAGTAAATTTGTGGGCTTTGAGCTGATGACCAGTTCAAGCCCTTATAGGCGGGTTGCCATCGCTTGCCGATGGCATCGATCATAACTCGGGTAAGAAGTGGTTGGTAGTGGTCATCCCGGATACCGGAAAAACCAAATCCGGTACAGAACAGGTAAAGTTTACCTTTACCACGCATACCAGTAATCATTGCGGGGGCTGTTTTTCCAACGGACAAAGCCAATCCATGAGTCTTAAAATCTGTTAAAGTGGAGCTTTTATCTTGAAGATTCAGAGTTGCCAATTTATGACGTACTGGTTTTTTGACATCAAACCCTTCAAAGAAAGGAGATCCTTGAGGATCGATATAAGTGGGTCTGCTTATTAATCGATTTCTCCTTTTATCGCTGTCTTTTGTGCTTAGGTTGACTTCTTTTGAAAGGGACTTAATGAAGTCACTTCCTTTTATATGTTTCGGACTGTGATACTCAAGGATGAGCGTACCCCCTTCCATAAGATACTTTTCTATAGCCCGGTAATCTGCTCCATGTCTGAAAGAGGTGACACACAGGACGCTAAATTTTTTCAGTTTATCAAAGCTACCCAAATCTGCGTCGGTTACACGTCGATACGGAATCCCCAGTTGCACCAGGGTTGGCTCCCATCCATTCTGATAATCCCCACCTATCCCAACTAGGAACTTGGGTTCCTTTTTAGAAATGGTAAGATTTGGTAGACTGTGGGCTACGGGTTCTGTTGAATGCCCTACGGCGCCTGTTGGCGGTTTATGACCATCAGGCAACAGAAGGATCTGATCAATCCTAACGTTCGCTTCTCGAGGGCGTAGGTAAATGGATTGTTTCCCGGATTTGAGTTTAAGATTAGGCCCACGAACCCAATGCCAGTTATTGTAAATACTGTCGTTGCCGAGGATCTGCTTTGGTCCTTTATCTGTGTGGAAGAATATTGAATTGCTACAACCATCTTGCCACCAGCACCGCAACCAGACGCGGAGGGAGCGAGATTCTGAAAGGTTAAATGTATAGGCGAGACTACCGGCGGCGGACAGGGATTCCTTGTCAATATTAGGAACGGCGAGAGCTTTACCATTTCCGAGCATTGCGTCATCAATGGTAATGCTTGGTTCTTGAAGGTTTTCTGGTGCTTCTGCCTCAATTAGAATACTGAAAGGTTTCGCCTTAATGGGATCAGCCTGCTTTTCCTGTTCGCCACAGCTGGTGGCCAACAGAACTGGAACGAGGAGAGGAAACAGGCATTTTAATGTAGGACGTTTAGGCATAAGCTATGTACAATCAGTTTAATTCGCTTTAAGTCAAGCACACTTAATCCTTGGATTTGCTGGTGTTTGCCATTGTCTCTTCGGGAGCAGTCTTCCAAGAAATTCCGCCATTATTCTTTTTGAAACTGGAATGCTGGGCCGCATTGATTAAACGTGTATATGAAGTGGATTCGCTCTGCTGTCCGCACTGCGGCGAACAGATGCGCATCAATTCATTTATCGAAGCGCGTGACCAAGGCAATGTGATTAAAGACATAATTACGGCATTGTGGATTATGGAAAGAACCCGACAGCAGAGAGCCACCTGTATTTGCACTGGACTACGAATACGTGCACCAACGGTTAGTATTGACCGTGACGGTTGATTTCAGCTGATTGTTCTTCCATGCGATATCCACCTTGTAGCCACCACGTGCCCGCAGGCCGCTGACCGATCCGGTTTGCCACCAGTTCATAATATGCTTTTTCGGGAGAATTATGAAATCGTTCCATTGTCCAACTTGAAGAAATGTGTTCCGAGACTTTGTGCTTCCGACTTTCTGTGGGTAATATGCAGGGTGGTGACAGATTCATCTTCGGTAACTGTTCGAATCAGGTCGAGCACATCTTCATGGGTTTCATCATCGAGTGTGCTGAGTGGTTCGTCCAGGCAGATGATCGCTGGCCGAATTGCCAGAGCCCGTCCCATGGCAACACGCTGTCGTTCACCGCCACTGAGGCCAGGTGGTTTGCGGTCGAGCAAATGTGTGATGCCCAGGCGTTCGGCCAGTTCATCCACCCGGCTTAAGATCTCTGTTTTTTCCCATTTGTGTATGCGGGGTCCAAAGGCAATATGCTGGCGCACTGTATGGGTGGAAAACAATGAGAGATCCTGCGGTAGAAACCCGATACCCCGTTCACCAGGTCGCAGATTGCTTACATCATGATCATTTAAAAAGATACTGCCGCTGGAAAGTTTTTTAAGTCCGCATACCGCTTCAAGGATGGTGGTTTTTCCGGATCCCGTTTTGCCCATGAGAATGCCATAGGCACCTTTGGGAATTTCGAGAGAAATATTCTCCAGCTTAAAATCGCCAGACTGGATAGAGGCATTTTTAATACTGATCATAAAATCCCCCCTTGCGGCTGTCGATGAGCCGAACGAGAATAAGCACGGCGAGAGCAATGGCCACCATGATCATCGAGACTGCGACTGCACCTTCGAGATTGCCAATACTGATTTCGAGAAATACGGAGGTGGAGAGCACCTCTGTGCGGCCTCTTGTTGTTCCTGCAAAAATTAAGATGGGGCCAAATTCGCCGAGTGCTCTGGCCCATGCCAGGGCTGTGGCAGTGACGACGCCACGCCAAGATTCGGGTAGGGCAACTTGCCAAAATGCCTGCGATCGGTTGCAACCAAGGGTCATGGCAACTTGTTCCTGTCTGGGGCTGAGTTGGTCGAAGGTATTGCGCATGGTGCGAACGGCGAAGGCACAGGAAACAGTGAACTGGGCAAGGATGATAGCCGGTACACGATAGCTAACTCCAACAGAAAAATCCGGTTCCTTGCGCAGAAAAAAAGTATAGATTCCTGTGAAAATTATTCGGCACCAACTTTCGATACTTTCACCCGCGATACTGAATTTGTGAAAGAGAATGAGCAGGCTGAGACCCACAACCAAGGGTGGTAGTATGATAGGAATATCGAGCATAGCATCCATCACTACCTTACCGGGAAACTTAAATCGCGAAAGAATATAACCTGTCGGTACGGCTACAATAATGCTTAAGATCGCAGTGATAAGGCAGCTGATCATCGTTAACTTTATGGAATATTGAATTTCTGGGCGGGAAAGAATTTCTTTCATATCTGTGAGTGAGGTATATTGCGCATCGGCGATGAGCATGAATAGAATGAGTAGCAGGTAGGCAGAAAAAATCGTGCACATGCCAATGAGGAAGGGCAGATCCGATGGAATTTTGCGCGGTCCTTTACTCATTTTGTTTGTCCAGTTCCCATTCAAAACCCAGAGACGTAAACGACTTCTTATGTTTTTCAACGTGTTGGCTTAAGCGCAGAAGCAGTTGTTTGTGTTTGCTATCTTTAGCTATCGCATAGGGTTGCAATGCCTTGGAATCGTGTTTATCAATCTCGATAATTTCGCAATTTTCGCGGCAGGTAGGGGAGGCCATATAATTGCTGCGGTAGATGATGACCGCATCGAGTGAATGCAGACTTATTTGATTGACCAGGAAATCACCCGTGGCTGAATCGACAGTGATGTTGGCTTTTATCGTTTCATACAAATTCGCCTTTTTCAGCATGTCCTGAGTGAGTTTTCCCAGGGCAGATTTTTCTGGGTGCCCGACACCCAGACGAAACCCCTTATTGCCAAGGTCTTTCAGACCGGTAATTTTTTTTGGGTTTCCTTTTGGCACAACCAGTACCATATCATTGCTGGTGAGGATGGTTGATTTTTCAAAGCGCTCTTGTACATCTTCCATAAATGAGATATCACAGGAGAAGTATGCATCGGGAGTTGCTCCCGCCTTCATTTGCGAAACAAGGATTCCACAGCCATTGAATGTACGATTAATAATAATGCCTTCGCGTTGCTCGAATTCTTTGAGAAGTTTTTCGAGCGCCGGGCGCAGCATGCCACCGCTAAAGATTATTATTTCCGGTTTATTTTTCCATGTATCGCCCTGGACAACCTTGTAGCCCTTTTCCTTGAAGGTTTGCATGCCACGATCGTGCGCAGCTATGTAACGTGCCAGGTGTAAGGCCAGGGCGGGGCGGGTGCTTGCAGTCGTTATGCCCAGGGTGGTATGTTTCGGACGTGTATCAAATTCGTCGACTGAAATAAAATCCACTTCATCATATTGTGCCGCAACCGCATCCCAGACAATGGCCACATCCATGGACCCCAGTTTTATTTTATTGCCGAGGTCATTAACCGTTGTGCTGAAGGTACCATTTTTTTGCACATTCCCTTCGATGGATTCCCACAAATCAGATTTCTGCAAAACCTTCTTAGTAAATTTTCCAACGGAGGCGGCTTCTGGTAATGCCAGGGCAATACGTAAATCGCTGCGGGTGCTAAGGTCTTTAAGACTTTTTATTTTTTTTGGATTACCTTTTGCTACCGCCAGACCCGCTCTTAATTTAAGCAGCGGAATGGATTCTTTTACCAGGCCATCTTTTTGTGCCAGGTCGATGTAGCTGTAATCACCAGCGAGATATAGATCGGCACGGTTGCTAATTTTTAGGCTGGTGAGAAGTACGCCGGAACCATCATAGCGGGCATCTACTTTCATGCCGCTTTCTTTTTCGTATGCCAGGAGAATTTCCTTTACTGCCGGCTCCATTCCTGCGGCGCAAAAGAGCACCAGGGGTTCTGATTTGTCAGCTTCTTTATCCACATCATTAAACAGCAACAGTATGGCAGCCAGCATAAGTAGTAACAGTGAGGAAAAAATGATTTTTGCTTTTGTCATATCAACTCGTGAACAGAGAAGCGCATTGGGGACAGTGCGGATTTCGTTCGATACCGATTTTGCTCATGGACATATCCATGCCATTGAGGTAGATCATTTTGTTGTAGTTTACTTGGCCGAGACCCGTAAGATGTTTGATGCCTTCCAGTGCGGCAATGTTGGCAACAAGTGCAGAGAGTGCGCCGATGACCGGAAACTGGCGTTTCCAGTGCGGCGGTACCTCCGGAAAGAGGCAGGCAAGACAGGGCGTTTTTCCCGGGACGATGGTGATGACCTGTCCTTCCATATTAAACATGGCCGCATCGATCATTGGTTTCCTTTGCAATACGGCTTCACGATTCATGAGAAAGCGTTCTTCAAAAAGCGGTGCCGCATCAAAAATAATATCTACTTTACCGACCAGTTCTGCAGCATTGTCTTCGGTAATATTGGCATCGATTGTTTCCACGTCGATATTTGGGTTGAAGCGATTTAAGGTTTCTTTGATTGTCTCGCTGCGGGGTTGGCCGAGTTTATCATAGCTCATGAGAATTTGTCGATTTAAATCGCTGTGCTTGAGATTGCCGCCATGAGCGATGACCAGTTTGCCAAAGCCGGCTGCGGCTAATTGAAAGGCGAGGGGACCGCCTAAACCTCCGCAGCGGGAAACGAGTGCCGTGCTATTACGCAGAATTTCCTGCCCGGCTTCGCCAAATCCAGGAATACTCAGCTGCCATTCATAAATGGCTTTATCTTCATCACTCAGACCCACCACTCAGCCTCCCGCCATAGGACTGATAAACATCACATCTGTATCGGCATTTAGGACGATAGCATTCTTATCGTGTACCTGATTGCCATCGATAACAACCATTATACTTGAGCTGAAACCGTCGTCATTAAAGAGGATCTCGGAAAATTTGGAGTCATAGGATTCTGACAATTTTTTTGCCAAATCAACAAGCCTGGTCTCGTTTTCAATCGTAACTTCGCTTGAAGACGTGCCTGCAGAAATTGCCAGTTGGCTGGTAAAGGTAAATTGTATTTTCATCTGTTTTTCCTAAAAAATCGCTCAATAAAGGTGCTAATACAAGTACTGCTAAAAGGCTGATTTTCAATAAGGAGGAAGCGATTAGCTGTTGCTTAAACGAACATATAGGCACACACCAAATCCAAGCCCTGACGGGGCGTTTTAATTCCTGGGAACGCTGAGCTCCAGCTCGGCAAGGAAATACGCATAATAAGAGTGCTGAGCTGGAGCTCAAAGACGCTTACATGCTTGTTCACCTCTGGCTCACCAAGCACTTGGGGCTTAAAGACGCTTACATGCTTGTTCACCTCTGGCTCACCAAGCACTTGGGGCTCAGCGTATACTTTGGTATTCACTAATGCGGTTTGTGTTCCCATGTTATTATAATAGAGTATGGTTACGAATCACCAAAGCCCTTAAAAGGATATTTATGCGCATTTTAATTTTTGCATTATTAGTGCAGCCATTATTGTACTTATCAGCAACAGATGTACCGGTTT
>JABSQK010000303.1 GCA_013215875.1 Lentisphaeria bacterium | reverse complement strand
CAGCAATAAATAATCGCATTCACGATATGCCGGATTTGTGCGAATTCATTGAGCGTTCCATTGACGAAGAAGCGCCTTTAACCATCAAGGAAGGGGGCATTATCAAAAAGGGTTATCATGAGCTTCTCGATGAATTACGTAATGCTGCCACAGAGGGCAAAGGATGGATCGCCGACTTGCAGGCGCGTGAGCAGGAAGCCATCGGACTTAAAAATCTGAAGATTAAATACAATCGTGTCTTTGGTTATTTCTTTGAAGTCAGCCGGGCAAATTCAGCGCTTGTGCCCGAGCGCTATATTCGTAAACAAACCCTGGCAAATGCCGAACGCTATATCACTCCAGAACTCAAAGAAATCGAAGATAAAGTTCTGGGCTCGGAAGAAAAATCCAAGGCTCTCGAGTATGAATTGTTTCAGGAAATTCGTTCTCGGGTAATTGATGAAACGAGCCGTATTCAAGAATCTGCCAGAGCAGTGAGCGAGATAGACTGCCTGGCATCTCTGGCCGAGTGCGCTTTGAAGAATGATTATAATTGCCCAGTGGTAAATGATACGCTTGATATTGATATAAAAAACGGCCGGCACCCGGTGATTGATTTTCTCATGACAGAAGAACGCTTTGTTGCAAACGATACGCTCATGAATGGCGACGATCGTCAACTGATTCTTATTACGGGACCAAACATGGCTGGTAAATCCACCTATATACGTCAGCTCGCACTTATTGCGCTGATGGCCCAGATGGGTAGTTATGTGCCCGCAGAATCTGCGACCATTGGCCTGGCAGACCGCATCTTCACTCGTATTGGTGCATCCGACGATCTCTCTCGTGGCCAGAGTACCTTCATGGTGGAAATGCTTGAGACGGCAAACATTCTTAACAATTGCAGCGCCCGAAGCATCGTCGTTCTCGATGAAATTGGCCGGGGTACAAGTACCTACGATGGATTAAGCATTGCCTGGGCAGTAGCAGAGCACATTCACAATGAACTCAAATCGCGCACCTTGTTTGCCACGCATTATCATGAATTAACCCAGTTGGCGAAGGTATTCAAGGGTATTTCAAACTGCAATGTGGGTGTAAAGGAAGAAGGTGATACGGTCGTATTTCTTCATAAGATTATGGAGGGTCCCGCCGATAAAAGCTATGGCATTCATGTGGCTCGACTCGCTGGCTTGCCTAAATCCGTCATAAGCAGGGCAGGGGAGGTACTAAAGGAGCTCGAAACAGGTGAAAATGATACAGAGAAAAAACCCCGTCTTGCCCGAACAAAAAAACCAGCCGACTCGACAAACCAGCCCAATTTGTTTGATTTCTGAATTATCCAGTCTGGCTAAAAATCGATTTCTGCCTCACTTAAGGGTGGCAGTATTTTATCCTTATCCGATAATATTGCCTCATCTGTAATCGGCCAATCGATAGCCAGTTCAGAGTCTAAATAATGGATTCCACGCTCGGTTTCCGGCGAATAATACTGATCCACTTTATATTGCATGATAGCACTATCGCTTAATACGCAAAACCCATGGGCAAAACCGGTTGGAACCAGAAGCTGTTGGTGATTTTCTGAGCTTAGAGTGAAGCCCTGCCATTTCATATAGCTCTTTGAATCCCTGCGTAAGTCGACTATTACATCCCAAATTTCACCCTCAATTACTTCCACCAGCTTACTTTGCCCGGGCATTAATTGATAATGCAGGCCGCGAATGGTATTTTTTTCAGAATAGGAACGATTATCCTGAATAAATTGGATATCTATCCCATGTTCCTTATAGCGAGCTTTATTATAGGATTCAAAAAACCAGCCTCGATTATCGTCAAAAATCGCCGGATCGATGAGTACTGCATCTTCTAAGTTAGTTGTGGATACGTTCATTTAATTCCTTTCCTTGAATCTATTTAATATATAGACACAAATCAGGCAT
>JABSQK010000302.1 GCA_013215875.1 Lentisphaeria bacterium | reverse complement strand
TAGTTGCCGGCGGATAAATTGGTGAAAGTTGCCATCCTGTTTTTATAATTGGTTGAGATCCAGTTGTCATTCCACCCTTGCAACTGATACTGATATTGAATTTCCTCTGGGTTGCTAAAATGAAGTGCCGAAAACTCAAAAGCAAACAGGTTTTCAACATGGGTCAAAATTATTTGATTGAGATAGCCAATGTTTTTTGTCAAATAGTACTGATATTCTTGATTTGTCTTATTTGGTTCGATCCTAATGAGAGTGTCGGAATTATGTACAACCTTTTTCTTTAATATTGAAATTGAACGATTTGAGATCAAGAAATCAGTGATAACAACATTTGGCTTCCCAATATTCATATTAATTTTGTCAGGTGAATATCGAACATATCCATTGATGCCTCCAAAAAATAATTCATTGCGTTTATTCCGATAGGATGCTGACACTATTGTCCCAATCATCAAATGTTCTCTTTTATAATAGGTAAACTGTTGAGTGCGCGGATTCATTTTGGTAAGACCAAGATTTGAACTTGCCCAGATATTACCCTGGCTATCATTTAACAAGCCAATGACACCACTGCTAAGAAGTTTGTCTTTTGCATAAAACCGCTCAAATTGATTATTTTTATCGTCGAATCGATTGAGGCCGTTATGGGTACCGACCCACAGCGTTCCATGTTTGTCTTCAACCAAAGAGAAGATCCAATTGTCACTAATGCTCTTTAAGTCGTTTTTTTTGTGCTTAAAATAATTAAATTGGTCTTGAACATTATCGTAAAAGCCTAATCCGGTGTCCCTCCCGCCAATCCATAACCTGTTTTTAGTATCCAGATAAAGAACAGATATTCTCGAATTCAATAATCTATATTTTCGACCCTGATGATTTTTTTGAGCTTTACTTTGACCAAAGGGATCACGATTAAAAGAATCAGTTTCTGGATCATATCGATTGAGTCCTTTATCGGTACCAACAAATAATTGATTGTTTTTATCGCTTTGAAGAGCGAGAACTTTTCTACCACCCAAAGTATTCGGGTCGGTTTTGCTATGTTGATAACGTTTAAATAATTCACTTGTTTTGTTAAATCGAGCCAATCCAGCCGTTGTGCCAATCCATAATTTCTTGCGGTGATCTTCATAAATACTAGTGACATAACTGTGCGGTAAGCTTTGCTTATTTCCCTCAATTGGTAGATATAATTTAAAATCATTTGTGACAGGATCGTATCGATTTAATCCGTTATCGGTTCCAATCCAAAATTCGCCAGTGCTATCTTCTAAAAATGAAGTAACTTTTCCGTTTCCCAAGCTGTTTTTATTATGGGGGTTATTTCGAAAATAGGAAAATAGTTCACTGTCTTTGGTGTAATAGTTCAATCCATTCATCGTAGCAATCCATATCACACCTTGCCGATCTTCATAAATGTCGTTAACTCTATTCCCGTTCAAGGTGCCCGGATTATTATTACTACTTTCAATATGGGTCAATTTTTCTCTGCTTTTATTCAGTCTGTATAACCCTTTTCTATAGGTTCCAAACCACAATCGTCCTTTTGCATCTTCATGTATAGCGGTTATCCAACTGAGTTCAAATGGAATAAAGGTTCCAAAGTGTTCATTAATGGGATCAAATTGATAGACTTTTTTCCCTAAGCGTGAACCGATCAACAAAGTGCCTCTAGAATCTTGTGTGATCACTCTTAGTTGAGCTTCATTTTCATCGTATTCACTGCGTTTTTTATTAAGGTGATTATAATGAATGAACGGTCCTTTACGCCCATTCCCTTTATTGTAGTGCCCTTTATTGTAGTGCTCTTCATTCTGGCTCCTTTTATTGCGAACAAACTGACTAAGTCCACTGCTGCCAGCTAACCAGACTTTATCGTTTCGGTCAAAATAGATATCAAATATTTCGCCAGGCATTAGGCTATGTTGACTATCAGGATCATGTC
>JABSQK010000301.1 GCA_013215875.1 Lentisphaeria bacterium | reverse complement strand
GTGAAATATTTGCTAAATTTTTAATAGAATTGATTATAACACAATCTTATAATTTATGTTCGTCATCTAATCCTGATATGAGCAAAGGGTTAAAGAAATGTCGAGCCATATACTGGCACGCTTTCCAACGACCATGGCAATCAATCGATGCCCAGCTTGGTCCCGGCCAGCAATCATTAAGCTGCCAGTATACTGTTCCCATACCCTGTGGCATGCTACGGCGCCAGTGCTCGACGGCGTATTTCATGGCCATACCATGCTGTATTTGTGATAACCAAACCGTGTTTTCAAAGCCATATGGCAAACGGAACCATTCCATCATATAACTCATAATCGTGCTATTGCCAATACCGCTACGCTGATGAAATTCCATAATATACGAGGTCAAATTACGGTCTTCTTTTTCTGCAAAGTCAGCAATTGTACGGGGTTCCGGAAAGCTTTGGAAACCGAATTCACTATTGAATCGATGTTCACATGTTCGGTACCATTCAAATGGTTCCTGTCCGTGCCAAACTGACCAAAGATGTGCATCGCCCTCGTTTGGATTATTAAAGTCGAGGCGATCACTTGGACTATGCGGGCTAGCTGGCCAGTAGTCGCGGTTTGGGTCGTGTGCATTTACGACATCGGGCAAAATTTTATTGAAAAGCTTGTCGTATTCTTTCCATGGCATTGAATCATCTGTCCAGGTATCGCTCACGAGGCCCTGCTCGAGTTCATTATTTCCACACCACATGGCGATACAACTATGATGACGCAGACGCTTTACATTATCAATGGCTTCTTCGCGTACATTGTCGCGGAATTCTTTTTTATCGCACGCATAGGTCGCACATGCAAACATGAAATCCTGCCAGATGCAAATGCCATATTCATCGCAGTAGTCATAGAATGCATCGGCTTCATATAGTCCACCACCCCAGACCCGCAAGACATTCATGTTCGCTGCTGCACTGTCTTTTACCAAACGCTCATAGACATCATTTGTTACCCGTGCCTGGATTGCATCAGACGGAATATAGTTCGCCCCTTTAGCAAAGAAGGGATAACCATTGACATCGAATTGAAACGATTGTCCCCACTTATCTTTATGCAAGCCAAGCCCCAAGGTCCGTAGTCCAATACGCTTATGTGTTTCATCCAGAACATTTCCTGCAAGATCTAGCAGTGTTACTTTCACCGTATAGAGCGGCTGAGATCCCATACCATTTGGCCACCAAAGTTTGGGTTCCTTTACAGACAGCTTTAATTGATTGGAAACTTTAGTTGATTCAACAGAGCTTGAATCAATCAGCACCTTGCCATCATATATTTCAGTTTTAATGAGCAGTTTTTTGCTATTGAGCTTCTGAATCGTTGAATTTATTATTAAAGCAACTTTTGATTTGGTATGTGCCTGTTCGATATACACATCATCGATCCGCGCCGTATCAAAGCTAATAATTTCGATATCGCGCCAGATACCCACAGTGGGTAATCCCGGTCCCCAGTCCCAGCCATAGTTACAGGCTTCTTTACGAAGCTGCTGCACACCAGGCACAGAACCCGCTTGATGCCAATATGGTAAGTAGCGCTTTTTTTGTTCTTTCTCTGTAAACTTAACCGGCGATGCCATATCGACTTCAATACGATTCTTACCTGCCACAAGAAATTTCTTTATATCAAATTCCCATGTCCTGTGCATGTTATTTGTTGAAGCGATTTTTTTACCATTTATTCGAATCGTGCATAATGTGTCTAGCCCATGACAACGTAATACGGTTGCGGTTGAACCAAGACTTACTTTACTAATAGAAAACTCGCGACTATACGACCAGTCATTTTCACCAATCCAACGAGTCGATAATTCATTGTCTTTGTAAAAAGGATCTTCAATTAACTTTGCTTTTAAGCAATCCAGGTAGGCATCCCCGGGCACCACGGCATTGATATTTACATCTTTTGATTTGCATTGCAGTGTCCATTTGCCGTTTAGAGTGAGGATCTTCATAGGGTAGCCTTTTATTTAGTTAATGAATTGCGGGCGTCTGTGATTTTAATGTCATGCCGCTCATGTTGTTTAAAGTAGGAAATATTTTCGTAGCCTGCAGTTTCCAGGGCATTGAGTGCATCGGGAAATAGATCTGCAACACGGGTGGAAATATGGGAGTCTGAGCCAATAACCACAGGTATGTTTCGCTTATTCATTTCTGCCAGCATATCGATTGACGGATTCATTTCACTTAAACTTTTGTAAATACCTGATGTATTAAGTTCCATTGCTACACCTGTCTCGGCGATACGATCGAGTGACTCTTTTATGATTGGCATAAATGCATCAAGATCCCAAAATTTCACCAGCATATTCTTAATCAGATCTGGATGGGCCAGACAATCAAAGCAGCCGAGTTCTGCAGATTCAGCGAGCAGATCGAAATACTTTTTCACATTATCGATGGGTTCTTCCTGCCAGAAGTCTTTTCTGTATTCACCTAAATGGGGATGTATGGAACCGAGGATATAATCAAAGTCTATCCATTTCGTTTGTCCTTGAACAAAGTCTTCATAGCCGGGATAATAATCGCACTCGAGACCGATCTGTACATCGAGTCTGCCTTTGTATTCGTCTTGCGCTTCTCGAACGATTCGCAAGTATTCATCCCATTGTTCCATCTCCATTCGCACATGATGAGAGAAGCGGTTCGGCATGGGATTATGGCAGGTAAATGTAATGCCTTTTAGGCCCTGGCTCAGGGCATGGGCTGCATAGTCTACTGGCAGATCCTGTGCATGTTTGCAAAGTGGTGTGTGCATGTGCATGTCATACATGATTGGGTCGCTCATAATTCTTATCCTTCTGTTCCTGGCTGGCTGCGTTGATTCCAGCTTTCTTTAACAAACATGTTTAATCCGGGATCAGAAACCACACCGTGTTCATCTGTTTCGGCGGCCTGGCGTTCCATTTCATCCATATTGATCTCGAGTCCCCAGCCGGGACCTGTTGGAATTGCAAAGTGACCATCGACAACTTCCGGATATGGTGATGCACAAGTCTTTATCTGGCTATCGGCAAAGTCATTAAAATGCTCAAGAATCTTTCCATTTCTCAAAGTGGCAATGAGATGCAATGCAGCCGTAGTTGAAACAACCCCACCAACATTATGCGGCGCAACCATCATGGAATATGTTTCGGCTGTGGAACAAATCTTTTTCACTTCAAGTAATCCACCGCATTGATTTATGTCGGGCTGAATAATATGACAAGCGCGCTTCTCGAACACTTCGCGGAAATGATTCGCTGTATAATAACGCTCACCAGTGGCAATCGGAATCGTGGTATGATCTTTCACATATTGCAGTGCGCCAATATCTTCAGGGCGGCAGGGTTCTTCGATCCACCCAGGACTCAGGTGCTCAATCGCTTTGGCAATTTCCACTGCCTGGTGCGGGGCAAAACGCCCGTGCATTTCGATAAATATCTGTGCCTTATCCTGTGAAACTGAATGCACGGCTTCAATGAGCTCGATGGATTTCTTAAACTCGACGCGGCTTAACTCAAGATCGCCATTTCCAAAAGGATCGAATTTCATTCCTGTATAGCCGCGGTCGACAACACGTTGGGCGGCTTTGGCAAATTCATCCGGGCTGCGCTCGACGGTATACCACCCATTTGCATAGGCGGGAATTTTATCATGCACAGTTCCACCGATGAGTTTGTACACTGGCAGGTCTGCATGTTTACCAATGATATCCCAGCAGGCCATTTCCACCAGGGCAAGGCCGGTCATTACCACTTCGCCAGCGGATCCAAAATCCAATAAGGTTAACCGTTTATAGAGTGCTTCAATATCGAAGGGTTCATGGCCGACGATGTGACGACGGACATCTTTTAAAAATTCGCAGACCGTATGTGTTTTACCTACTACACGAGCTTCGCCTATACCAACGATACCCGCATCTGTTTCGAGAATCAGGTATGTCAGATTTCGCCAGGGAGTTCCTACAACAATTGTTTTAAAATCTGTAATTTTCATTTCGTTCTCTCTTCTTAGTTAAAGTCGATAACTTTTTGATGCAGTCCCTGGAATGTTACTTTCTTATCGTAAAGTGCTTTGCCAACAATGACCCCTTCTAGATTGTCGAGACGTAATTCCAGTAGTTCTGTTATGTGATCGTCCGTACCAATGCCGCCAGATGCAATGACTTGTGCTTCTGGAACTGCTTCGCAAAGTTCTTTTTGTGCTGGGCAGTTTGGTCCTGTGCCCATGCCATCGGTACTGATATCTGTGTAGATAAAGTTACGAATGCCTTTTTCATAAAGGTCTGCAGCGATTTCGAGGACTGTTACATTGCTTTTTTCCAGCCATCCATGCACAGCAATCATCCCGTCTTTTGCATCGAGACCAGCCACTATTGCAGAGACTTCCAAGTCTTCTAATAGTCGCTCTGTTAACAATGGATTCTTTATGAGTGCGGAGCCAAGAATCAAACGTGATATTCCGGCTTCTAGAACACGCTTGGCATCTTTGAATTCGCGTATTCCCCCACCGAGCTCGCAGGGAATACTGACAGTATTACAGATGGCTTCAACGACTTCAAGGTTTATGGGACGTCCCGCTTTCGCGGCATCGAGATCGACAATATGTATGAGTTCTGCACCGAGGTCTTGCCATTCTTTTGCCATATCAACAGGCGATGAATTGTAGGTTGTCTGGCGACTATAATCACCTTGCTCAAGGCGTACGCATTGACCATCGATAATGTCAATTGCAGGAACAATCTTAAACATCAATCAAGTATTCCCTTCGTGGAAGGAATGCCTTTTTGGCGGGGTTCATAGGAGACTGCCATATCCAGGGCGCGTGCAAAACATTTAAACACGGATTCGAGGATGTGATGTACATCTTCGCCGCGAATTAAATCGATGTGCAAGTTTACGCCCAGGTTATTTGTCAGGGCATGGAAAAACTCTTTAAATAAACGGACGTTTATGCCATTTATATTATCGGATGGTGATTCGACTTCGTATATTAAACAAGGTCTGCCGGAGAGGTCTAAAACAACCCGACTGAGGCATTCATCCATGGGCAATATAAAAAAGCCGTAACGGGTGATGCCTTTTTTATCACCGAGTGCTTCCTTAATTGCCTGGCCTAATACGATACCGACATCTTCCATGCTGTGGTGCTGGTCGATCTCCAGATCACCATCGCATTTGATCGTTAAATCAAAAAATCCGTGTTTGCTAAATAAATCCAGCATGTGGTCAAAAAATGCCACGCCGGTATTAATATCTGCTTCACCGCTACCATCGAGATTTATTTCCAGCTCAATCTTCGTCTCTTTAGTATCGCGTTTTATAGTTGCTATTCGATCTTTCATAATTGCCTCATCTTAAACGCCCTACTATAGTTCAGGGGCGATGACTTGAAAAGACAAAAGTGGAATTAATAAACAGTGTGTTTATTGAACATCTGAGCGAGTGAATTCATCCGGCCAGTAACGAATGTCGATAATTCTGCGATGGGTCATGACAATTTCAATAATATCATAGCGCCAATGGAGCTCGCGAAAATTGATGCGCCCTAAATAATGGCGCGATGCAAGCACCATACGGCGCTTTTTGCTAAGCGTAACCGCATCTATCGGACGGGTACGTGTACTCGGCTTACGGGCTTTCACTTCCACAAAACAAAGTGCTTCGCCATCCCTGGCAACAATATCGATCTCACCACCGGGGGCCGAATAATTTGTTGTGAGAATTTCCATGCCGAGGGATATCAGTAATTTGCCGGCATACTTTTCGCCGCGTTCGCCGAATCGTAAATGAGCCGCTTTTGCTTTTTGGAAACTAATTAAGGGCATCTTCCTGCTCTTTATATTGGAGTTGGTAGAGTTTATGATAAATGCCCTTGAGTGCCATCAGTTCATCATGTCGACCAAACTCACGCAATTCTCCTTTATGCAAGACAGCAATTTTATCTGCATGTCGGATCGTTGAGAGGCGATGGGCGAT
>JABSQK010000300.1 GCA_013215875.1 Lentisphaeria bacterium | reverse complement strand
TAAAAAGACGTGTTTTTTATTATTTTACTGCATTATTTATTTGCACTCCAAAGTAGGTTTTGAGTTTTAACTTTAAGTGTTAATGAATTTCTGCGGTTTCAATTGGAAGAGTTTATCGATAATTCCATAGAAGAAATGGCCGAGCTCTCCAATGAACACTTCGACAGTATCGTCATGGATACTATATATGGAGAAGTCGAAGAAATGATTTATGATCAAATTGCCTCAGACAGTAGAGTCATTATGCTCACTGCAACAAATCGTGTATTGGCACAGCCACTCGCCACATACCTCGGTGTGGAAGATCTCATTGCTACAAATCTCGAAACCGTTGATAATAAATACACAGGCGAAATTGTTGATACCTATTGTTATGGCGAAGGCAAACTTGAACGTATGTTGCTTTGGTGCAATGAAAATGACGTGGATTCGAAGGATGTCTCTTATTACGGCGATAGCTGGTCAGACCGATTTGTTTTAGAACATGTCAAACGCCCTCATGTGGTAAATCCTGTAAAAGCCCTGCGCGATCTGGCGAAGGAGAAAAACTGGGGAATAACGGATTACAAGATTGAGAGCTGAGCACAGTATTGAACATTGCTGGACCCTTCTGATGATCAGCGAACTTAAGCAACTCAAGAAAACAATTCCCGCCCTTAGTGATTTACGCCTGGCAAATATCCGCTTTTCCGATGCACTTAGTTCGACGCTTGGTCACTGGGATGAAGAAAGGCGCTGCATAAGCCTCTCTACAGATTTATTAAAGGATGCTACTTTTGAAACAATTCTATTTGTCTTCAAGCACGAACTTGCCCATCAGATAGTCACTGAGCTGTTTGAGATTAAAAATGCACAAGCCCATGGAGAAGCATTTAAACGCGCCTGCAAGCTATTGGGAATATCCAGTGAGCATAAGATTAGCCTGCAAAGCATGCATGAAAAGAGTCAGTTTGTAAGCCGCGTGCAAAAACTGCTGGCTCTATCGAACTCGACGAATAAACATGAGTCCGAACTCGCACTGCAAAAAGCACATGAAATCGCCTTGAAGCACAATATTGAGATACGCGATAAAAACGAATCGACGAATTACCTCATGCGCCTTTTTCCACCCGCGTACAAACGCGTACCATCCTACATATGGGGTATTGCAGGCATTATTGATGAGTTCTACTTTTGCCAGTATATTTGCCGCCCCTACATGGACCCGGAACAACAACGCTACCAGATGCTGGAATTTTATGGCACGGCTGAAAACCTCGATATGGCGGACTACATTTTTAATTTCCTGCGCGATGAAGGCAATCGTCTTTGGGAACAGTATAAGAAAGAAGAAAAATTCAAAAATAATCGCATGAAGCTCTCATTTCTAAATGGACTTTATCTTGGATTTAGTGAAACCCTGGAAAAACAACGGCAGACATTATCAAGCACAAAAGCGTTAATCTGGCTGGGAGATCCAAAGTTAAACGAATTTTACCGCCAGCGAAATCCCTATGTGCGAAACAGCAAAGTAAAGAATCAATTAAATTCTACCGTTCATAATCATGGGATGATAAAGGGCAAGGAATTAAAAATTCAAACTGTCATTCATGATCGATCATCGACACGCAAGTTGCTCAATTAGGGCCTGTTGAATACACTTTAAAACCAGCGGCGGGAAGTATAAACTGTTGGTCGCCATTAAATTCCAAGATTTCATCGCTAAACAAATCTATTAGTTTATTCGATTTGCAAAAATGCGATGTGTTTATGCAAATAGTTTGCTCGTGGTAGATATCCATATTTATCAAAATTAAATGGCTGACCTGTTGATCATCAAAAAAGCGAAGAGCAGCAAGAATGGCATCGTGCTGATTATCAATAAATTTCAAATTACCATGTTTTCGGAATTGCGGATGCTCAAGAATTAGTTTATTTAGTTTCCGAATCAACTCTGAAAATTTTGCCTCGTCAGTCGGCCAGGTTCGTTTTTCCATGGGGCCGATGAATTTCAATTTGTTTTCGATACCATGCTCAACGCCCTGGACAATACCGGTGGGCCCTGGACTCAGCAAGCACGAAACGAGTAAACGCGGGATAGTTGCCAATACATCGCCAAATTCCTCCGCTGGTGAGCCGCTGTCGTGAGAACTCACCGGACAATAGAAACGCAGGCTTTCATGGCTATGTAATTCGATGAGATAGTTTCGAAGATCGGGACAAAACTTTATTTCCCATGCGGTTGCAAGGATCATATTCAAGCCCAGGTCATAGGTTAATTCATGCAGGTTATTATCCGTAAACAATTCACCCAGTATAATCAGTTCCGGATTTAATTCCCGGCATTTATGAATAAGCTGTTTCATAAATGGCTTATGGCTGGAATGCAGATTATCGAGCCGGATCATGCCAGTCGTTTCTGCCGCAAAGCGTGCCCAGTACAGTGCGTAGTCCGTCATATAGTCCCACAATTCATTCTTGCTATCCAGAACAAAGCCGGCGTAATTAATTAAAGCAAGATCATCCCATTTATGCCAGCTGCTGCCATAGTGCCAACCGGCTCGTTTTAAACCATCCACTTCTCTTTCATCTTCAAAAATCCAATCCGGATGTTCGCTAATAAATGAATTATTGATACCCACATGATTCAAGACAAGATCGACGCAGAGATGTAAATCCAGTTCCTTCATACGTTTAATAAATTGGTCGAACTGCTTTTCTACATCATTTCCAGGTGCATACAACGGGTCGATTTTCTTAAGCTCTTTTGCCGCATAGGGACTAAGCGATTCATCCATTACACTGAGAGGAAGAAGGTGCACAGTATTAAAACCAAGTTCTTTAATTTTGTCGAGCTCGAGGGTCCAGTCTGCGATCGATCCGGAAATTCGTGGAATGAGTGTATAGACTTTCAGCGTATTTAGAAAAAGAGGGTCGACAATAAAATAGGCAAACGGATGTGTATCGGTAAGCCATTGTCCGCCATCGTTAAACCTTATTTTGTAGCGGTAAATACCGGCAGTGGGCAATTTTACCTCTATGGATGCAGTGTTTTCCTTGATCTGCAATTCATGTGATTCACGAACGCATGCGTCACCATTTACACGCTCGAGCTCAAGTACAACTTCATCCGGACATGCGGAAAAGGACAGCTCAATACATAAAGAATCATTTTGTGAAAAACGCTGGTAATATTTTTTCGTACAGCGATATGAACGACTGGTAATTCCACAGTTCAAAGGCGACATTATTTACATCCTTTACTCGAAATCTGCCCATTTTATATAGCCCGGGAGGAATTCATGGGTCAGATGTTCATGTCCTGGAAGCACCCGCACTGTGAATCCGTACTGGCCGCCCATTACACAATGCAAGTCGGTACGAAATAGCGAAAGATTGCCCTCTGTTTCAACAAACTCCATCGACTGGCGATTGGCATTTTGAATTTCAAATTGGCGGTCGGAGTTTCCATGATAACATTCGACGATGATATTTTCTGGTTGAATTTTACCGAGCTTAAGCCAGGCTTTTATTTCCATGCTTGAGCCCTTATAGACAAAGTCGTTCTCAGGTGCTTCGATTCTTTCAATAGATAAAGCATCCCAGTGTTTACGAATCTGATCTCGCCAGGAGGCTAGTTCTTTAGCAGCTTTAAAGTCATCTGCAGAAAGAGACGCTTTCATTTGCATCGCCGGTTGATAACATTGGCTGACATAATCACTTAACATTCGGTGCGAATTAAAACCAGTACCAAGTTCGCGAATAGAGTTCTTCATCTTTTCCACCCAGGCAAGAGGTAAATCATTCTCATCCCGGTCATAGAACATCGGTACGATATCGCGCTCGAGAGCAGCATAGAAAAGTTCACTTTCCAGACGATCCTGTAATTCCGCGTCCTTATATTCTTCGCCCATACCGATGTTCCAGCCGACATCTTTGGTCGATGCTTCATCCCACCAACCATCAAGCACAGAAAAGTTGATGCCGCCATTCAGGGCTGCTTTCATGCCAGATGTACCACTGGCCTCAAGTGGCCGGCGTGGATTGTTGAGCCAAATATCCACTCCCTGTACGAGCTTACGTGCAAGGTCGATATCGTAATCTTCAAGAAATATTATATGATTGGAAAATGTGGAATCGCAGGATAAATCATATATGACCTTGATGATATCTTTACCTGCTTGGTCAGCGGGATGTGCCTTCCCTGCAAGAATTATTTGAACCGGCCGGTCCGCGTTGCAAAGTATTTTTTCCAGACGTTCCGTATCATAAAGCAGAAGGTAGCCGCGTTTATATGTCGCAAAGCGCCGGGCAAAGCCAATCGTCAATGCATCCGGGTTAAACATAGTGCGGGTCGCTGCAAGTTCGCCTTCACTTTCATTACGACGCTCACGCTGTTTATATACACGATCTCTCAAATATAAAATCAGTTCGCCGCGTTTTTTCTTATGAATAGCCCACAGGCAGTCATCAGAAATATTATCGACCTGCTGCCAGATATCGAAGTCGGATAATTCATTGACTGTCTCCGCGGTCTTTTTCAATTCATTAAAGAGGTCGGGATAAATCCATGACTTGGCATGCACCCCATTGGTCACATGGCCAATGGGTATTTCATTTTCTGGAATGCCATAAAAGACCTCTTTCCACATTTTTCGCGAAACTGCCCCGTGCAATTTTGATACCCCATTATTAAATGCACAAAATTTTAGTGCCAGAATGGTCATACAAAACTCTTCTGTAGAGTCGTTTGGATCTTCG